>CACZOP010000035.1 GCA_902782845.1 Oscillospiraceae bacterium
CCGGGCTTGCAGAAGAACTCCAGCTCCATCTGCTCGAACTCACGCACGCGGAAGATGAAGTTGCCGGGGGTGATCTCGTTGCGGAAGGATTTGCCGATCTGCGCCACGCCGAAGGGGATCTTTCTGCGGGTGGTGCGCTGGATGTTCGCGAAGTTCACGAAAATGCCCTGCG
Organism: Oscillospiraceae bacterium; assembly: GCA_902782845.1. GTDB lineage: Bacteria > Bacillota > Clostridia > Oscillospirales > Acutalibacteraceae > RUG806. The sequence goes on from CACZOP010000035.1 coordinate 173, forward strand.
CGGTCTCGGGGCGGAGATACAGCTCGTTTTTGGTGTCTTCCGTTACGCCCTGGAAGGTTTTGAACATCAGGTTGAATTGGCGGATATCGGTGAAATCGTGGGCGCCGCAGTCGGGGCAGGGGATCTGCTTTTCTTTGATGTAGTCCGTCATCTGTTCGTTGGTCCAGCCCGCCACGTTGGTGCCGTCGAAATCCTCAATCAGGTTGTCGGCGCGGTGGCGCGTTTTGCAGGCGCGGCAGTCCATCAGCGGGTCGGAGAAGCCGCCCAGATGCCCCGAGGCCACCCAGGTCTGCGGATTCATCAGAATGGCGGAATCCAGCCCCACGTTGTAGGGATTTTCCTGAATGAATTTTTTGCGCCAGGCCGCCTTGATGTTGGTTTTCAGCTCCACGCCCAGGGGACCGTAGTCCCAGGTGTTGGCAAGGCCGCCGTAGATCTCGCTGCCGGCGTATACGAAGCCGCGGCCTTTGCACAGCGCCACGATTTTTTCCATGGATTTTTCGGTATTTTTCATAGTCTTCACCTTTATTCTTATTGATATTATTTAGTTTATTATTATACCCAAGCCGCCGCCGGATGTCAAGTTTTATTGTTCCGTTACAATCAGACAGTTGAATTCCTTTCGGATCAGCATGGCGTTGGGGCGGAACAGATCGGCGGGGTTGCTTTGCAGTGTGTATTCGTTTCCCTCTTTAATATACACGATGCTGGAGCCGCCGCCGTCTAAATTAATGGCCCGGTCCGCCCCGCGGGAGAGCATCCACCTGCCCAGATCCACCAGTGTCGCGCCGTTGGAATAGGCGGGGATCCGGCCGTCCACCTCCAGCAGAATCACCTTGCCGTCTTTGGTCACGCCCGCCGCCGTGCGGGGATGCCGCACAAAGCCGAAGGGCTCCAGCGGCGCCCAGTCGAAGAGCTGCCCGTCCTTCACGATCATCTGCAGCCCTGCCGCCGCGTGCTCCAGTTTTGATAAAAGGGAAGGATCTTCTTTCAGCGAAGCGATCACCGGCGCGCCGTCTTTCGTGACGCCGATAAAGGGGCGATCACTGTCGGGGTTTGCTACCACCCGTCCGTTTTTCACACAGAGCCCCGAGGGGTGGAAATCCCCCCAGATATCAAAAAAGTCCGCGTTCACCGCCGCCACCGCGTGCACGCCGTTTTTCACCGCCGCCTCCAGCATGGCGGGCACCTTGGCCCGGACGCGTTTGTTCTTGTAGCCGTCCTCCGGCGTTCCCACGTAGAGGCTCGCTTTCCTGCTGTCGAAAATGATTTCATGCACGTGCACCGGCATTCCGTTTTTATCCTCGCACAGGTGGTGGATATGCTCCGCTCCGGGGCAGAGGACGTGATTTTCGCGACTTTTTGAAACGAAACGGCTGTCGCATTCCTCCAGCAGGGCGGCTTTCTCTTCCGGCACGGGCACGCCGAAGACAAACGGAACGCATTTATCCCGCTTGTTTTTCTTTTTCTGTTTGCATAAGAATGTAAGCGTTTCTTCCGTCGCCGGCAGGGGAGCGGGCAGATAGAACACGTGGGTCTTTTTGTCGTAGGGTTCCCGGTCGTTGAAAGCGTCGGGACAGTCGGCGCCCCGGAACCGCAGCCGCGTCGCGTATACGCTTCTGCGGGTGCGTATCACCGCTTTCAGCCTGCCGTCCTCCAGAGGAAGATACCGGATCTCTTTGATGAGTTTTTTGCTTTTCATATCGATCCCGCCGTTTCTTCGTTTTTTGCTTAATCAAAAGTATAGCACATCGTCTTTTTCTTCGCAAGTATGTGATTTAATGTAAGAACTATTAAAAAACTGTGAATTACGGTTTCTCCACTTGACAGGGCGCCCGGGTTTCATTTATTATAGTACTATCTTTATTTTGGAATACCGTTGCTTTGATCCCGATTTATCGGCAGACCGTCGTTTTCAGCGGCGGATGACTGCGGGAGCACACCGGAGGAGGAAAAAATGACACAAGCCGGAACACAGGAATATAAATATTTTGTAAAACCCTCGTCGGAGACTTGTTACGACTACCTTTTGGGGTGCTACGGAAGAATCTCGGCGGACGTCGGGGAATACGCCGCGTTTCAGATTTTCGGCTGCGACACGTCCATGCGGGATTTCGTCGCCGAGATCGAGGCGCTTGCCGCGGCGTTATACGCCAAAGGCTTTCGGGAGGGCGACGTGCTTTCGGTTTTTCTGCCCACCTGCGCCCACAGTATGGTCGCCTTTTACGCGTTGAGCAAGCTGGGTGTGATCGCCGATTTCATTCATCCGCTGACCCCGCCGGAGGGCCTGAAAAAATCGCTGGCCGGCACAAAGTCAAAGGGACTTTTTTTGCTGGATCGCGCCGCGGTCGCCTATGCCGGGGCCGTAGGAGATAAAACGGCGATCGTGTGCAGCTTTTCCGACCATGTGTCCGGCGCCGCAAAGAGCGTGGTGCAGGCGCAGGAGGCGGGGCTGACGCTGCCCGCGGGCGAAAACTACGTCCGCTATACCGACCTTATTGGAACGGACGCGCCCGCTGTTCCCACCACGAAAAAAGACAGCCGTGAAACCGCGGTGTATATGCACGGCTCCGGCACCACCGGAGTGAGCAAAACGGTGTGCTTATCCGCCTACGCCATCAATTCCGTTGCATACAGCCAGTATTTTATCGACAGATACCACGACTACGGAAAATCCTACAGCATCTGCGTATTGCCCTTTTTCCACGCTTTCGGTCTGGGCGCTTCGCTCCACTACTGCACCTGCAACGCCTACACGCCCATTCTGGTCCCGAAGTTCGACGCCCATACGGTGAACGACCTGATCGCGAAAAACAACGTGCAGTATATCAGCGGCGTCCCCAATATGTTCTATAAGATGTTCGAGGCGGACAACTTCGACACGCCCGGCCTCAAAAGCCTTACCGTGCTTTATTCCGGAGGCGACATCGTGAGCGAGGGCTTTATCGAAAGGTTTACTGCCGTACTGAAGAAAAACGGTTCTGTCGCCACCCTTTTCCGGGGGTGGGGGCTCACCGAAATGTGCGCCATCTGCTCCACCAATTCCCACGCGAACCATCGGGCCGGTTCCATCGGTAAGATCGGCAAGGGGCTGGAGGTCAAGGTGATCGACGAAGACGGCAAAACGCTGCCTCCCGACGCGCAGGGCGAGATCTGCCTTGCCGGCGAGACCATGATGAACGGCTACCTGCCGGAGGAGGGCGTGACGGAAACCGGGATCCATTACGACGAAAACGGCAAGCCCTGGGTGCACACCGGCGATATGGGCTATGTGGACGCCGACGGCTATATTTTCTTTACCGGCCGGAAAAAACGGATCATTATCATTTCCGGCTACAACGTATATCCCTATTCCATCGAGCAGGAGATCTCCCGGCTGCCATTTGTGCGGGAGGCCTGCGCGGTACAGGGCTATCTGAACGATAAGCCCTGTGTGAAGCTCTGCGTGGTGTTGGCCGACGAAACCATGCGGAAGGAAACCGCAGAGCGGGATCTGCTGACCTATTGCGAAAAGCATCTGGACCATTTTGCGGTGCCCCGTAAAATCGAGTTTATGTCCGCTCTTCCCCGTACGCGGATGGACAAAATGGATTTCCTTGCCATGAGCGATCCCCTGCCCGAAAACAGCTGAGGCGACGGGTTCGGCGTGCATGAGATTACGGCTCCGCGGAACGGATCTGCGGAGTCTTTTTTTGTATGCTGTTTTTTTTGTAGAAAGGATTTTTGATCGATTCGTAAAAAAATCGCTTGACATTTTGGTGTTTTTGCATATAATAGAGAGTGAAAAGCGATGACGGAGAAGGCGGAAATCCCCCGGCCTGTCAGAGATCGCCGCGTTTGCTGTGAGCGGCGTCCGGCCTGTTTTGCCGCTACCGCTCCGGAGCGCCGCCGAAAAAGCGCGGAATCTGATTTCGCGAGCAAGGCGTGCCGGCTTAGCCCCCGTTACAGGGCCCAATGAGCGGCGCGAAAGCGCAACGCGGGTGGAACCGTGGAGTATGATTACTTCATCCCGAGAATATTACCGGGATGGAGTTTTTTTCATCCCCCAAGAAAGGACGGATCAGCATGATCAAAGTAAAACTCAGAGACGACTACCGTGAATTCGAGGCCGGGATCACACCCGACGAGATCGCGAAAAGCATCGGCGCGGGGCTTTATAAAGCCGTGTGCGTGTGCAGGGTGAACGGTGAAGTCAAAGACCTGCGTACCCCTTTGAATGAAAACTGCGAGGTGGAATTCCTGACCTTTGACGACGAGGAGGGCAAGCGCGTCTTCCGTCATTCCGCCTCTCATATCCTGGCGCAGGCGGTCAAGCGCCTGTACCCTGAAGCGAAGCTTGCCATCGGTCCCGCCATCGACAACGGCTTCTATTACGACTTCGACGTTGAAAAGCCCTTTTCTTCCGAGGATCTCTTAAAAATCGAGGCCGAGATGAAAAAGATCGTCAAAGAAGATCTGCCCATCGAGCATTTTGAGATGACCCCCGAAGAAGCGATTGCCTATTACAAAGAAAAAGGCGAGATCTACAAGGTGGAGCTGGTTGAGGAACACGCCGACAAGGGCGAGCCCATCAGCTTCTATAAGCAGGGTGAATTCACTGAGCTGTGCGCCGGCCCCCACATCCCCTCCACAGGCAGAGTAAAGGCCTTTAAGCTCCTTTCCTGCACGGGCGCTTACTGGCGCGGCAGCGAGAAAAACAAGATGCTCCAGCGGGTCTACGCCACGGCGTTTACAAAGGCTGCCGATCTGGAAGCCTACGTGGAAGAGCTGGAAGAAGCCAAAAGGCGCGACCATAACAAGCTGGGCCGCGAGCTGGAGTACTTCACCACGGTTGACGTGATCGGCCAGGGGCTGCCTGTGCTGCTGCCCAAGGGCGCCAGGGTCGTGCAGCTGCTGCAGCGCTGGGTGGAGGACGTGGAGCAGAAGCGCGGCTATCTGCTCACCAAAACGCCTCTGATGGCCAAGCGCGACCTCTATCGCATTTCGGGCCACTGGGACCATTACCGCGACGGCATGTTTATCATGGGCGACCCGGACGACGAAGAAAATGAATGCTTCGCCATGCGCCCCATGACCTGCCCCTTCCAGTATCAGGTGTATCTCAACAAGCCCCGCTCTTACCGCGAGCTTCCCATGCGTCTGGGCGAAACGTCCACCCTGTTCCGCAACGAAGACAGCGGCGAGATGCACGGCCTGATCCGCGTGCGGCAGTTTACGATCAGCGAAGGCCATCTGGTGCTGAGACCCGATCAGCTGGAAGAAGAATTCAAGGGCTGCCTGGAGCTTTGCAAATATTTCCTCGGCATCGTGGGGCTGCTGCCCAAGTGCACCTTCCGTTTCTCGCAGTGGGATCCGAACAACACGGAAAAATACGAGGGCACGGCCGAGCAGTGGGATAAGGCGCAGGCCGCCATGGCGAAGATCCTTGCGGATCTGGAAGTGGATTATGAGATCGGCATCGACGAAGCCGCCTTCTACGGCCCCAAGCTCGATATCCAGTATCACAACGTCTACGGCAAAGAAGACACCATCGTTACCATCCAGATCGATATGCTGCTGGCCGAAAAGTTCGGCATGTATTACACGGACGCCGACGGCGAGAAGAAGCTGCCCTATATCATCCACCGCACGTCCCTCGGCTGCTATGAGCGCACGCTTGCCTATCTGATCGAAACCTACGCGGGCGCGCTGCCTATGTGGATGAGCCCCACACAGGTGCGTATGCTGCCCATCGCCGACCGTCATCAGGAGGCTTGCCAAAAAGTGGCGGATCAGCTGGACGCGCTCGGCATCCGGGCGGAAGTGGATACCCGCAGCGAAAAGCTGGGCTACAAGCTCCGCGACGCGCAGCTCCAGAAGATCCCCTATATGCTTGTGGTGGGCGACCAGGAGGCTGCCGACGGCACCGTTTCCGTGCGTAAGCGCGGCTTCGGGGACCTGGGCGTGATGAACGTGGACGATTTCATTAAAATCGCGCTGGAAGACGTGGCGACCAAAGCCGCGTGGTGATTCAAGCAGAAATATGATTTGCCCGGTGAAGCGGCTGAAGCTCCACCGGGCAGTTTTTTTTGATGTTGCATTGTTTGTCGGGGATCCGATCAGAAACGTTCCGCGTAGTATTCGGCGTATTCCGCTTTCCAGGGCTCTGGCACGTCCCCGCCGGGGGCGCGGCAGACGCCCACGTCCACGCCGTATTTCTGTTTGAA
>CACZOP010000036.1 GCA_902782845.1 Oscillospiraceae bacterium
CCCTCCGATGCTGTTTTGGGCAACGGAAGGAAGAGGAACCAATTTGCGATATCGGCGGTGCCGATCATCGGTGAAACGCTGCCCACGGGGAACGTCAGCGTTCCGTCTTTTGCGATCGCCGGATACTCGCTCATATCCGACAGGGGGTAATGTGCCGCGGTTTCTTCGCCGCGCATGATCGCGGGGGAATACACCGCCTGTATAATAGATCCGCTGCCTTCCACCGCATAGGTGATGAACAGGTCCCGGTCCGCAAAGAACGCGTCGTCATATCGCCGCAGGAACGTGGGTACGTCGATATCTCCAAAGCCGTCTATCTTCGTTGCAAGGAAGGCTGCGGCAAAGGCCTCGGCGTCCGCCGTATTGCACAGCCGCCACAGGGGCAGGCTGCTTTTGTTGTCCCACGTGTCTCCGATCCGATCGGCGTTCGTTTCGAGCGGTATCAGCGCGCCGAGTGTTTCAAACTGATCGAACCTGCTGCTCACACGGATGCGATAGGCCCCGTCGTCAGCTTTCGGGATTGCGCTGCCCTCCAGCCCCACGGCGCAGCGCAGAACGCCTCGCGCGTCTTCGGCGGTCACGTTCCCGTCGCCGTTATAGTCCGCGTCAATGCCGTATTTCAGCATATATGTGTCCAGTCCCACGGCCAGACGCAGCGTCTGCCGCGCGTCTGCAGCCTCCACCATCCCGTTCCGGTCCAGGTCTCCGGCCGCAGCCTGCGGCGGCGTGGGATAAACGGCAACCGTATCCGAACAGTCTTCCCACCAGCTCCCGGCGGAAGCGGCAACCGTCAGCGTCGCCGCCAGCGCCGCTACCGTGAGCAGGATCAAAAGGAATCTCCTGTTTTTCATACGTTATCCCATCCTTTCTTTTTATGTCTCCGTTTCTATAGTACCATAAAACTGAAAATGAATGCAATAATAATGAAAAAAAGTGTTGTTTTTTAAAAAAACTCCTCCCGGGGAAGGAGGAGTGTGTCTTCGGTTCAGATTTTCAGGACCCCTGCAAAAATCAGCAGGACCAATGCGAGGGTGACGGCCAGCAGCGCGGAAACGCAGACGATCAGCACGGTGTTGGATTTTTTGTTGGCGCTGTCGTTTGCTTCCCGCTCGGGGATGAGCTTTGATTTCCTGAGGGCGGTCACGACGCCCTTATAAAGGAAGAGGGTCAGGGCGGAATTGAGCGAGGCCTTGATGAGGTTGAAGGGGATGAGCAGCGGCAGGAACATCTTCAAGACCTCCTCCCGCGGGACGTGCATGAAGATAGGCGTCATGATATAATTCCACAGCAGCATGATCACAAGCATCGAGAAGGTGCCGGAAATCAGGCCGATAATTGCCCGGGAGAGCATTTTCCTGCGTTGATAAATAACGGCGCTCACGCCCACAAACACTGCGGAGGATAAGAAATTCATCAATAATCCGATGAAACCGGTGGTGCTGATCGTTACCATTTCGATCAGGCAGACGATGAACGACATCACAATGCCGGCCAGCGGCCCGAAAATAAAACCGCCCACAGTCAGGATCACGTCTTTGGGCTCGTAGGTCAGAAAGCCGCCGATATTCGGCAGGCGGATAAAAATATCCGCCGCTACGGCAATCGCAGTAAGCATTGCCATGCTCACAAGCATCGTCAGGTTTCCTCTTCCGTTTTTTTTGTTTGTGTTCGTCATTTCACATGACCTCCTTTTTGATCTGTAAAGGAAATCTTCAAAGAAAAATCCCCGCTGTTTTCAGCAGGGAATTGACTTTGGTGTTTGTTTTGGTGATGATCGCCAGAACTCTTCTACCATCCGGACTGTAACCGTCGGTTCCGGAATCGCACCGGATCAGCTCCAGAGAAGCTCGCGGACTGTACCGCCGGTGGGGAATTTCACCCCGCCCCGAAGATTTTCTTTGGTATAATTATAACATTTTGTGTTGATTTGTCAAGTAAAAGTTATTATAATAAAAATGAAGTCGCGTGCAGACCGAAAAAACGGACATTCATAATCTCGGCGCGTAATACGACGTTGCCGCTGCGGTTTTTGATCTTTCCGGCGGCGCGAAAACGAAAAAGCGAGGTGTTTCTTTTGGCAGGAAAGCCCGATTCAAAGCTGAAGCTGTTGTATCTGAAAAAAATTCTGGAAGAAGAATCCGATGAGGAACATATCCTGAACGCGGTGGATATCGCAACCATGCTCTATCAGCGCTACGGTATCGAGTGCGAGCGGAAATCCATCTACAAGGACGTGGAGGTTCTGGAGGATTCCGGGTTGGATGTGGTGAAAACGCTCTCGCCGAAAAAAGGGTATTTTGTTGCGTCCCGCGAATTTGAGCCGGTGGAGATCCGCTTGCTCTCGGACGCGGTACAGGCGGCGGATTTTATCACCAAAAAAAAGACGCAGGAAATGCTCAAAAAGATCGAGGGGCTTACCAGCGTTCATCAGGCGGCGATCTTAAAAAAGCAGGTGTATATCGATAAGCGGATCAAAAGCCGGAACGAATCGGTGTTTTACAGTATCGACAAACTGGATGAAGCCATCCGCGAGAACAAAAAGGTTTCGTTTGTTTATACCAAACGGAAGCTGGACGAGAAATTTGCCGCCCGCAAGGAGCGGAAGACCTTCCGGGTGAGCCCCTACGGACTCATCTGGACCAACGATCACTATTATCTGGTGGCGAACAACGAGAAATACGACAATCTGATGAACGTGCGGGTGGATCGCATTTCGAGCGTGGAACTGCTGATCGAGCGCGCGCGGCCCATTTCGGAGGTCAGCGGGTATAAACAGAAATTCGATCCCGCGGACTATGTGCAGAAAACCTTCAACATGTTCAGCGGGGAGCCGGAAATGATCGAGCTGAAATGCGGAAACGAGCTGCTGGAATCCATGTTCGACCGGTTCGGCGAGAGCGTTGATACCCGAGTTGCGGACGGCGACCACTTTTATCTGCGCACCGAAGCTTCGGTAAATCACGGGCTCGTGGGCTGGATCCTGCAGTTCGGCGACGGGATCGAGGTCTCAAAGCCCGCGTCGCTGCGTGAAATGGTGGCGCAGACCGCCGCCGCGGTTCTGAACAAATATCAATGATCCAAAACAATAACAGGGGAGGCAGAAACAATGAATATTGTAACGATTGAGAAAAACGGATTTATGATGAACGGCGCGCC
>CACZOP010000037.1 GCA_902782845.1 Oscillospiraceae bacterium
CCACCGTGACCGGGGACGCGACCTATACCGCCACTTACAACAGCACGGTGAATCAGTATACCGTGAAATTCGTGAACGACGACGGGACCCTGCTGAAGGAATACACGCTGGATTACGGCGCGACGCCCGCTTACGACGGCGAAACGCCCGAGAAGGATCCGGACGCCGAATACACCTACGCCTTTGCGGGCTGGGGCGAGATCGCCGACGTGACCGCCGACGCCACCTACACGGCGACCTACACGCCCACCTATATCGATTACACGATCCGCTTCCTGAACGACAACGGCGACGTGCTGCAGGAAAACGACCTGCACTACAACGATACGCCCGCCTATACGGTCGATACGCCGACCAAGGCTCCCACCGCGAAGTATACCTACACCTTTGCGGGCTGGGATAAGACGATCGCTCCCGTGACCGGCGACGCGGACTACACCGCAACATACAGCAGCGTGGTGAATAAATATACGATCACCTTTGTCAATGAAGACGACACGGTGCTTCAGAGCGAAGAGGTGGCATACGACGAGATCCCCGCGTATAATGCAGCCGAGCCCGAAAAGGCCGCGACCGCCCAGTATTCCTATCACTTCAATGGTTGGAATCCCGAAGTAACGGCTGTAACGGGAAATAAGACGTATAAGGCAACCTTCACCTCTACTGTGAATAAGTATGACGTGGAATTCCTGAACTACGACGGTACGGTGCTGCAGAGCGAGTCTCTTGAATACGGCGCCACGCCCGAATACAAAGGCTTGACGCCCAAGAAAGAAAGAACGGCGGAATTCACCTATACCTTTGCCGGTTGGGACAACGAGATTGAGGAAGTGACCGCCGACGCCACCTACACCGCCACGTTCAGCAGCGAGACCAACGCCTACACCGTTCGCTTTGTGAACGACGACGGCACCGAACTGCAGAGCGAATCCCTGCTCTACGGCGCAATGCCCGAATACAAGGGCGAGACGCCCGAAAAGGCCGCCACCGCGCAGTATACCTACACATTCAAGGGCTGGGATCGTGACATCTCCTCCGTGACCGGCGCCGTGGATTACAAGGCGACCTACACAAGCGTTGTCAACAAGTATCTTATCACCTTCACAAACGACGACGACACGGTGCTCCAGAGCGGCGAGATCGCCTACGGCGAAACGCCTGTATACGAAGGCGAGACGCCCGAAAAGGCCGCCACCGCGCAGTATACCTACACATTCAAGGGCTGGAACGCCGACATTGCGCCCGTGACCGGCGAAAAGACTTACAAGGCAACGTATAAAGCCGACGTGAATCAGTACACCGTGAAATTCCTGAACTACGACGGCAGCCTGCTGAAAGAATACGTGCTTGATTACGGTGAGACCCCCGCCTACGACGGCGAACCCCCCGAAAAGGAAAGCACCGCGGAATTCACCTACAACTTTATCGGCTGGGATAAGGACATCGCGTCCGTAACCGGCGACGAGACCTACACCGCCATGTTCGACAACATGACCAATTCCTACAGCGTGAAGTTTGTGAACGACAACGGCGCGGTGCTGCAGGAAGAGACCCTGCTCTACGGTGTGCTGCCCGAATACAAGGGCGAGACGCCGCAGAAGGCAAGGACGCAGCAGTATACCTACACCTTTGCGGATTGGGATCGTACCATCGGCAGGGTAACGGGAGACGCGACCTATACCGCCACCTTCACCGCCACGGTGAACAAGTATACCGTCACCTTTGTGAACTTTGACGGCGAGAAGCTTGACGAGCAGGTTCTGGAATACGGCGCAACGCCCGTATACGGCGGCGAAGCGCCCGTCAAGGCTCCCGACGCCGATATGCACTATGCGTTCAACGGCTGGACGGTGAACACGGTCACCGACGACGTTACCTACACCGCCGCCTACACCGGCGCGGCGCACAGCTGGAACGCCGGCGCGGTAAAGACCCCCGCCACCTGCGCTGCCGAGGGCGAAATGCTCCACACCTGCGCGGTTTGCGGCGCCACCAAAATCGAGCCCATTGCCATTGACCCGGCCAACCACACCGGCGGCACCGTGCTTGAGGGCTACATGCCCGCCTCTGCAGAGGAACACGGTTATTCCGGCGACACGCACTGCGCTTCCTGCGGCGCGCTGCTCGCAACCGGCGAGGAGATCCATCGCACAAAGGGCGCCTGCGTTTATTGCGGCGGCTATCACGAGGGCGTTTGGGGCTCCGTCGTCACCTCGGTGCACGGTATCCTCTGGCTTATTCGTCAGTTGTTCCGCATCGGCGGATAAGCAGGGAAAACGATCGGTTCATACGTGATTTTACGGACCTCCGGCAACTGCGCCGGGGGTCCGGTTTTCGGAAATGCGGATTGGGGGGATATGCCCACAATCCCCAAACGGACTTCGGTTTGTTTTTTGTATTGCCGGGAAATCGGAGAACTGAACGCCGTTTTTGCGGGAAAGTTCTCCTTGACAATCGCCCGGAGAGGTGATAGAATATAAGAAATTTCAATCAGCAAAAGCGACGACGGAGCTAAGGCGTTTTGCAGGTCTTTTCTCAGAGATCCGGCGGCAGGTGCGAGCCGGAAAAAGCGCGGACGTCGGCCTCACTCCCGAGCTTCCTTTCCCAACCGGCGAAAACGGTTTGCCTGTATAAGAAAGGACGTTCCCCGCGTTAAGGGCAAAGGCGGCTCCCGGGCGTCGGGGGCAAGCGGAGTGGTACCGCGGTATGGTAATTATCGTCTCCGGAGGCACAGTTCTTCCGGAGGCGTTTTCTTTGTTAAGGAGGAAACAGCAACATGGCTTACGATTTTAAGTCTGCCGAGGCAAAATGGCAGGCAAAGTGGGAACAGAGCGGCGTGTTCCACGCTGTGGATTTTTCCGAGAAGAAAAAGTTTTACGCGCTGGTGGAGTTCCCTTATCCCAGCGGCGCGGGCATGCACGTGGGGCATATCAAGGCGTATTCGGGGCTGGAGGTGCTTTCGCGCAAGCGCCGCAAGGAGGGCTATAACGTCCTGTTCCCCATCGGGTTCGACGCCTACGGCCTGCCCACCGAGAACTATGCCATCAAAACGGGCATCCATCCCCGTATCGTTACCGATAAAAACATCGAGAAATTCTCTTCACAGCTCAAGCGCGTTGGCTTTTCTTTCGACTGGGACCGGGTGATCGACACCACCAAGGAAGATTATTACAAATGGACCCAGTGGATCTTCCTCAAAATGTTTGAGCACGGGCTTGCCTTCCGCGACAAAACCCTGGTGAACTACTGCCCCTCCTGCAAGGTGGTGCTCTCGAACGAAGACAGCCAGGGCGGCAAGTGCGACATCTGCCACAGCGACATCATCCAGAAATCCAAGGACGTTTGGTATCTGCGCATCACCGCCTATGCCGACAGACTTCTGCAGGGGCTCGATAAGGTGGATTACCTCCCCAACGTGCGGCTGCAGCAGGAAAACTGGATCGGCAAATCCACCGGCGCGTTCGTCAATTTCAAAATCAAGGATACAAGCGAGACGCTGCGGGTCTACACCACCCGCCCCGATACCCTTTTCGGCGTGACCTTCATGGTTATGGCGCCGGAACATCCCATGCTCGATCAGTATAAAGACCGTATCTCCAATTTCGCCGAAGTGGAAGCCTACCGCGCCGCCAGCGCAAAGAAAACGGAATTCGAGCGCACCCAGCTTGTAAAAGACAAAACCGGCGTGAAGCTCTCGGGCTTTTCCGCGATCAACCCCGTCAGCGGCAAAGAGATCCCGATCTTTATTTCCGACTACGTGATGATGGGCTACGGCACCGGCGCGATCATGGCGGTGCCCGCGCACGACCAGCGCGACTATGATTTTGCCAAAAAGTTCGGCGCGGACGTCGTGGAGGTCATCAAGGGCGGCGATATCGAAAAAGAAGCCTATACCGGCGACGGCGAAATGGTGAACTCCGGTTTTTTGAACGGCTACACCAATAAAAAAGACAGCATTGCCGCCATGGTGAAGTTTCTGGAAGAAAAGGGCGTGGGCGAAGCCGGCGTGCAGTTCAAGATGAAGGACTGGGCCTTCAACCGCCAGCGCTATTGGGGTGAACCCATCCCCATCGTCTACTGCGACGACTGCGGCATGGTGGCGGTGCCCTATGAGGAGCTGCCCTTAAAGCTGCCGAAGGTTGAAAATTTTGCCCCGGGCTCCGACGGTGAAAGCCCGCTGGCGAAGATCCCGGAATTCGTGAACTGCACCTGTCCGAAGTGCGGCAAAAAAGCCCGCAGGGAAACCGACACCATGCCCCAGTGGGCAGGATCCAGCTGGTATTTCCTGCGCTATATCGACCCGCGCAACACCGAGCGCTTCGCCGCTCGCGACAAGCTCGATTACTGGGGAATGGTAGACTGGTATAACGGCGGCATGGAGCACGTGACCCGCCACATGATCTATTCCCGCTTCTGGCATAAATTCCTTTATGACCTGGGCGAGGTGCCCTACGACGAGCCCTACGCAAAGCGCACCGCGCAGGGGCTGATCCTCGGTCCGGACGGCGACAAGATGAGCAAATCCAAGGGCAACGTGGTGGATCCCAACGACGTGGTGGACGTCTTCGGCGCGGACGTGCTGCGTACCTACGTGCTCTTTATGGGCGACTACGAAAAGGCCGCCCCCTGGAGCGAAAGCAGCGTGAAGGGCTGCAAGCGCTTTATCGACCGCACGTGGGGGTTGCTCGACATCCTCACCGACGGCGAGGGCTACAGTAAGGAATTGGAAAGCGCCTTCCACAAGACCGTTAAAAAAGTGTCGGAGGATATAGAAAACCTCAAGTATAACACCGCCATCGCCGCCCTGATGACCCTGCTCAACACGATCTACGACAAGGGCAGCGTCACCAGAGGCGAGCTGTTCACCTTTATTTCGCTGCTGGATCCTTTTGCGCCCCACGTGTGCGAGGAGATCAACGAAAAACTGGGCTGTGCGGAGCTGCAGGCAACGTCCGCCTGGCCGACCTACGATCCCGCCAAGTGCGTGGACGACGAAATCGAGATCGCGGTGCAGATAAACGGCAAGGTGCGCGCGCGCCTGATGATCCCCGCCGACTGCGGGAGCGACGCCGCCGTTTCCGCCGCCAAAGAAAACGCGGACGTGCAGAGCTTTATCGCGGGCAAGACCGTGATCAAGGAGCTCTATGTGAAGGGCCGCCTTGTGAACATTGTCGTTAAGTGATCGCACATGAAGAATCAACCCAATCTGATTTATATTTTTGCCGACCAGCTCAGCCGCAACCGGCTGGGCTTCGGCGGTGACGGCACTGCCCTGACGCCGTTTTTAGACGGATTTGCCAAAGAGTGCGCCGATCTGACGAACGCCTGCAGCGGACATCCGCTGGGCGGGCCTTACCGCGCCTCGCTCTTTACGGGGGAGTATTCCACCTCCACCGGCATGGTGATCAACGCCCTGAGGCTGCATCCCGGCCACCGCTTTTTCGCGCAGATCCTGCGGGAAAACGGCTACCGCGCGGCCTTTATCGGCAAGTGGAACCTCTGGTCCGCGAAGCTCGGCAAGAGCCACACGGTGAAAAACAGCTATATCCCCGCCGGGGAATACCGTTTTGGGTTCGACGACTATTTCGCCGCCTACGATTACCATCACAGCTATTTTCCGCCGGCCGCCTACTATCATCTCGACAGTGAGGAAAAGCATTTCTGCCGCGGCTTTGAGCCGGATCACCAGACCGATCTTGCCATAGAGAAAATCACGGAATACGGCGCGGGGGAAGCGCCCTTCGCTCTGTTTTTGTCCTTCGGCACCCCGCATAAGCCCTGGAACAGGGAAAACGTCCCGCGGGAATGGTATGAACGCTTTGCGGACGCGGACGTCCCGTTACCCGAAAACTACGGCAAAAAGAACGATCCCCACGCCGATCCCTGGGCGCGGCTGGACAGAAAAGAGCGGGCGGCTCTTCCCGAAGCGCTGCGCTGCTACTACGCCATGACCGCGAATCTCGACGAAAACCTCCGGCGGCTTTATGCTGCCGTGGCGGCGGCGGGGCTTGCGGAAAATACCGTGTTCGTGTTCACCTCCGACCACGGCGAGCTCTTCGGCGCGCACGGGCGGCAGGGCAAGAATATTTTTTACGATGAGGCTGTGAACGTGCCGTTCCTCATAAAATACGGCTCCCGCCTGCCCGCCGGGCCCAACGCCACGCCGCTGAACACCGTGGATATCATGCCAACGCTCCTGTCGCTGCTGGGGATCAGGGATAAAGGCCGCGCGCAGGGACGCGATCTGTCCGCCGCGCTGCTGGCGGGCGAATGCGCCGAGAATCCCTGTCTGCTCATGGGCACCGGCCCCACCGCCGTGTGGGGCAACGGGCGCGAGTGGCGGGGCCTGCGTACCGACCGCTATACCTACGCCACCTTCATCTCGGGGCGGGAGGAATTCCTTTTCGATAACCGCAGCGACCCGCTGCAGATGAAAAACTTGGCGGGGGAGAAGGAGCATAAGCCCCTGCTGGAGGAGCTCCGGCGGCGGATGCAGACCGAAATGATCCGCATCGGGGACGATTTCGAGCCCAACAGCTATTATAAGAAAAACTGGGCGGACGGACGGATCATCCGTCCCACCCTTGTCAAGCGCGTCCGCACGAAAAAATAAAAGCGGAAAAATCGGTCCCGCCGGAATATACGATCGTGTGAACGGAGAATGCGGCTTCTTTCGCACAAAAAAAGACGAAGAAGGAATTAAAATATGCAGGCGATATTGCACAGGATCATTTCGTTTTTTATGACAATACTTGCGTTTTTCGGGATCGTTAAAACGCCGGCTGCGCCCGCACAGCCCGATACGCCCGTGCAGCAGTCCGTTCGGTTCATAGCGCACCGCGGCGCGACCTTTGCGGCGCCGGAAAACACGCTTCCCGCCATTGAACACGCGGCGCGGGACAGTTGCGCCGGTGTGGAAATTGACGTCCGGCAAACAAAAGACGGCGTGCTTGTGCTTTCGCATAACGCAAGCGTCAGGGGCAAGCTGAACGGCGCGGAAACCTCTCGCAGCATCAGCGGCAGCACCTATGCGGCGCTTTGTGAGATCAGCCTCGGGCAGGATGAAAACAACGCCGATATCCGTATCCCCACCCTCAGGCAGGCGCTGGAGCTGCTGCGAACGCTGAGGTTGGAGGCGGTGATCCACTGCAAGCTGCAAAACAGCGATTTTCTGCAGCAGGTTGCCCGCACGGTAACGGAATGCGGCATGAGCGGACGCTGCGCCTACAACACCGAAAAAGATTTTGGCAGCACGATCCCCGCCGTCCTGAACGAAGACCCTGCCGCGTCGTTCCACGTCCCCTTGGCGGAGGCGCTTGCGGATCCGTCCATCCGGGAATTGACAGCACAGCCCGCTGCGATCGTTGCAACGGTGGCCGTCGCCTCGCTGAAAAACGATACGGCGGCGCAGATCCGGGCAGAAGGCTTTTCGTTTTATATCTGGAACGTAAACGCCGATAATCTGAAAACCGCGCTTGCCGCCGCACCGGACTATATTGAGTTTGTTTCGGGCGTCAGCGTGACGGAACTGCTCGCGTCCGTATAAGCAAAAAACCGCGTCTCCCGTTATTGCGGCGGGGGACGCGATCATTTTTACTCTTGTTTTACTTTTTGGTTCTGCGGGATTGAAGCCGGGATCAGTTTTCTTTCTTCTCAAGGAGTTCCTTGATCTCAAGCAGCACCGAAAGCTCGGTCTTCTCTTCCTCTTCTTCTTCCGCTTCTTCTTCCTTCTTCTTCAGGTTCTCGAACTTCTCTTTCGCCTTCATAAGAGCCTTGAGCATCAGGAAAATGCAGAGGGCCACGATGAAGAAATCGATCACAGCCTGTAAGAACGCGCCGAAATTCAGCACCACGGCTTCGGTCGTTACTTCGCCGGCGGCGTCGACAACAGCGTCTTTCAGCGTGAAGGCCCAGTCGCTGAGCTTGGCGGCTCCGGTGAGCAGGGTGATGAAGGGGCTGATGATGTTTTCCACCAGCGCGGTGACGATCTTGCCGAAAGCGCCGCCGATGATCACGCCGATGGCCATGTCGAGCACGTTGCCCTTGAAAGCGAACTCTTTGAATTCCTCAATAAACTTTTTCATACGTTTACTCTCCTTGTTTTTTTTCGGACGGTATCATTTTACTCGTTTCGCCGGCGTTTGTCAACATTCGACGTTTATTTTTCCGTGGAATCCGCAATTTTTTCTTCCCCGGTTCCCTCTGCCGGAACGTCGGTCGATCCCGCGGCGGATCTTTTCTTTTTCGGTTCGAGCACGAATTTTTTAATGAGATAATACGCCACGCCCACGGGGATGCAGCAGATGGCGATAAAAATCAGCTTGTCCATGGGGATCCAGCTGAAGGCGGCGTCGCCCAGAATGGTGAACAGTATCACCCGCCACGAAATGCCCGCCACCGACACCAGCGCGTATTTCGGGTATCTGCAGCCCGATGCGCCGTAAAAGAGGCTCAGCCAGTCGATGGGGAAGGCGGGGATGGCGCGGATGGCGAAGAGCACGCCCGCCTTGTCGCCGAGGTTCCGTTCCAGGATCTTTCTGCCCGCTTCTTTTTTCGAGAGCAGTTTATATACCGCGTCTTTGCCGAGGAATTTCCCCAGCAGCCAGGTGACGCTCACCTCGAGAAAAATGCCCAGCAGGTTGACGCCCACCGCCAGCGCAAGATGTTCGTTCAGTATGGCGCCCACCGCCACGTAGATGAGGGAGGCGGGAACCACGAACACCAACGCCTTCACCACGTAAACCGCCAGTACCACGCCGCAGATCAGCGGGATGCTGTCGGTAAAGCTCACGAGGCGTGCAACGTCCAGCGTAGAGAGGCGGTCGTAGTTGAGAATGGCGACCAGAAACAGCGTCAGCGCCAGCGCGCAGCGCAGAATAATGCCGAAAATTTCTTTTTTCTTCATTCGATTCAGCCGTTGCCCTTGGGCATTTCCACCCGGTAGATGTTCTGATCGGAAATGTCGATATAGGGGATATAGATGGGCGGGATGCCGGCGTTGGCGGTAAAGGTGGTCACAAAGGATTTCACATAGGGAAAGAGCACGTCGTAGGTCTGCAGATGCAGAACCTCCTTTTCGGCGCCGGGGGCGGTGGAGAACATGCCGGTGAGCACCACGGTGATGCCGAATTTTCCGGGATCGTCCTTATCCGCCACCTCCGCCGTGAATTCGCCCTTGCAGGTGTTGTTGGAGGCGTAGCCCACGTTGTAGGAATATTTATGGGTCAGCTCGATTTTCTGCGCGCCGTTTATTTTATTCACAAAGTCGCAGCGATCCACCTTGTAGCCCTTTAATTCGCAGATCTTCATTGATTTTCGCTCCTTTTGCAGGCCTTACGCCTTTGCTTCTTCGGTCTCCGCCGCTTTCTCTTCCTTTTTCTTGTGGAACAGGATCTTGTCCACCGGGAAGTAGAGGAAGAACTGCACCGCGGAGCAGATCATGGTGGCGGCGTTCGCCGCAAGGTCTCCGCCCATCCAGCCTTTGCTGACGAACAGGTGCTGCAGCGTGGGATTCAGCCACGCGGAGAAGCAGATCAGCGCGATGGTAAAAACGATATAGATCGGAAGCGTGATCGCGATATTCGCGCTGGAATTGAAGGTTTTTTCGCGGTTGACGAAAAAGGATACGATCTGCGCAACGATATTCGCCGCGTTATTGGAAATAAAGTAGCCCAGACCGCCGATCACGATCGCGCCCTCCGCCATGTTGACCGGAGATTCAAATACCCACCACTTGAAATCCGTGCCGAACAGGTTCACGATCGCGGGCACGTGATTGAGGATATTGAGCAGCGCGAACTGCACGATCATGGCCAGCAGGCTCACGAAAATGAATTTTACAAACTGCCAGAAGGTTTCGAGCCCCTTGCCCTTTTCGGCGGCTTTGCTGTCGATGTCTTTTAATTTACCCATTGCAAAAAACTCCTTACGTTTTATTTTAGCTTCGATTTGCAAAAAACCGGATTTGTTTACGCCATCGCCTTGATGCGGTACAGCTTCACGCTTCTGCCCGCCACTTTTTCGCCGATCTCGCCGTTGGATACGAAAGTGGTGTTCTCCCACACGTCGTATACGGTGTAGCGGTCCGATTTCGGGAGATCCACGTCGCCGCGGTTTGCGATCTGCGCCAGGCTGAAGGCGGCTTCTTTGGGAGCGGTCGTTTTGTTGAACAGGCATACTGCCAGCTCCTTGTTCGCAAGGGGCTTAATCAGCACGTCGCATAGCCCCGCTTTGATCCGCACGCACTGTTTTCCGAGTGGATCCTGGTTGATGGAGATCGCCTGTTTGTTTGCGATGATCCGCAGGGTCTTGTTGCTGAGATCCGGCCTGCCGTCCGGCAGCAGGAAGGTCCGCACGTCGTTGCCTAAGATCAGGGGCGCCGCCATCATGCACCAGAGGGAGAAGTGGGCGGTGTTCTCGTTGTCGGTGAGGTTTCCGTTGCCCACCTCCAGCATATCGGGGTCGTTCCAGTGGCCGGGGCCGGCGTATTTCGAGAGCAGAACGTTTCGCTCGTAGATGCTTAAAACCGAGGCCCACGTGGGGCGGATATCAGGCGTGGTGCGCCAGAGGTTGCCCGCCGTCGCACCCCATTTCCACGGACGGTTCAGGCCCCATTCACAGATGGAGAAGCAGATGGGTTTCGGCTCTCTGCCCTCTTTTTCGGCGGTCAGCTTTGCAGCGCGCTGCAGCTCCAGCCCCATGGCGCGGTACTGTTTGGCGGCGCTGTCGGCAAAGGAGCCCACGGGATTACGGACGCGGATATTCACTTTTCCCGCGGGCAGCGTCACCGTTACGTGCGCCTTGCCGTCGTGGGAACCGCCGCGGGTGGGCGGGATCGTCACGGGGTATATGTCCTTCGCGTCCACCTCCACCTCCGCGTATTTGCGGAAATACCCCCATTTCCGCAGGTGCAGCGTAAGGGTGTAGTCGCCGGCTTCCGGCACCTCCACGTCGTAGAAGATCACCGCGCCGTTGCCCGAATCCAGGCCCGCCACGTAGGCGCCGTCGCCCGAAAGGCGGTCGTCGGTAAGCACCTCCGCCGTGCCCCGCAGCTCGGCTTTCGCCGCTTCCAGCACGATCTCATCCGTGCCGGGGCGGGAAAGGGAAACGGCGCGCAGCTCCGGGCCCGCGGTGGGGATGGGCTTGTTGTGGCAGAAATCATACTTGAAGTATTCGATCCCCCAGTCGGCGAAGGTCTCGGCGTCGGTCCGCTCGTGGTAGAGGGAGGATGGCAGGTCCTCGCAGGTCTCGGTGCCGTTGGAGGTGTAAAGCCCGAGCTTCAGCCCCAGCGCGTTTACCTCTTTCGCCAGCGCTTTGATGCCGGAGGGGAAGGTCACGGGGTCGGACTGCAGCCTGCCCTCAGCGTCCCGCACGCTTGCCATCCAACAGTCGTCCACGTTCACGTAAACGTAACCGAGCTCATCCAGATGCGCCGCCTTGATCGCTTTGGCGGTTTCGAGGATCACCCGTTCGTTGACGTTCCGCCCGAAGAGGTTCCAGCTGGACCAGCCCATGGGCGGGGTCGGCGCGGCGCCGTTTTCAAAGCCGACGCCTTCCACGTGCACGCCCGCGGCGGACTGCAGCCGCCGGATGGTGCAGACGGGACAGAGCTTGTGCTTTTTGAGGGTTTTTGAAAAGGATGTTTGTGAGAGTTTCATAGACTCGTTTTACCGGCGGAGACCTGTTCTTCCGCCGCTCCTTTCATCTCGAGAAATATGCAAAATCAATATAAAATAATTATAACATACGCCCGCTGCTTTGGGAAGCCCTTTTTTTCTGAAAAATCATTCTTGCGTTCCCTTCGGAAATATGGTAAACTGAAAGTGCCGGCAAGGGAAACGCAGTGCCGGCGGATCAAAAAAGGTCCGGAACCGGAACGGCCCGGATCATTATTTTGGGAGGTTTGCTTATGTCCCGCGGTAAAAGAATCTTTGCGCTGCTCCTCGCGTTCATGCTGGTGTTTTCCGCTTTCGCGGTTCCCGTGCTGGCGGCCGACGCGCCGACGGCGGCGGAATCGGTAAAAGAGACGCTCACGCAGCGTTTTTATCAGCTCGTGGACGGGATGATCCGTATCCTCGGGCGGTTCCTGAACACGGTCATCCCCGGCATCAACTGGGCGGGGAAGATCCCTTCCGTTAAGAGATATCAACCCGAAAACTTCTATCCGGGGAAGGCAAAATTCGACGCCGCGCCCGCCGACGGCGCTCAGTGGGAGATGGGCTTTTCTTCCGCCTCGTTCTTAACGAATATCGACCCGCTTGACGGCAGCTATTACATCGCCGGGGCGCTGGGCTTCACCGAGGGCAATGTGCCCGTGGAGGTGGCGGACGATCAGGGCGTGAATACCTACGCCCTCAGCGACGGGACCACCACCGTGACCTATTCCGCCATCGACGGCTTCGGCCTTACCCGGGGCGACGTGCTGGAGATCCGCAGCCGGCTTGCGGATTTTGCTGCGGCGCACCATATCGATTCCATCAACGTTTCGTCCATCCACCAGCATTCCTGCCTCGATACGCTGGGGCTCGGCGTGCCGATCCTGCCCGCGCTCCTGAAAAATCCCGTCTCCACGGCGTTTTTGAACGGCAAAGGCATGATGAAGGGCAAAAACGACCGGTTTATGGAGGAATTCTATCAGGCGGTCACCAGAACCGTGATGGAAGCGGTGGAACGCATGACCCCCGGCGCGCTCTACTACGGCAGTGTGGATATCAGCGAGCACATCTGCGATAAGCGCGACCCCCAGAGCTTCGACGGCAATTTCAACCGCCTTCGCTTCGTGCCGGAAAACGGCGGCAGAGAGATCTGGGTAGGCCAGACCTGTATCCATCCCGTTACGGTGGGCAGCTCTTCCCACGTGCTTTCTGCGGATTATCCGCACTACGTTGAAAAATATGTGAACGAGAACGCGGGCGCGGATTTCGTTTTTATCCAGGGCGCTGAGCTCGCTATTTCGAGCCATTCCAACACCTTCACCTATAACGATGCCGACGGCGCCGCCGCCAGAGCGGCCGCCATGGGCAAAACGCTCGGCGAAAAGCTTTGTTCCGTTGCGAACGAGGAACCTCTCCCGCCGCTGCTGAACGTGGCGTTCTCCGAGGTTGAAGTCAAAATCGACAATCCCATCCACACCGTCGCCGGCCGCGAGGGACTGCTCTCCAGCGTACTGGTGCGCGATGGCCTCGACTACACCGTGATGACGGAGCTCGGTTATATGGAGCTGGGCGGAACGCTCGGTATCGTACTGACGCCCGGCGAGATCGAGCCTGCCATCCTGTGGGGCGGCGCGCCCACGGCAGCCGAAAGCTGGACCGGAGAAAGCTGGGATTACGCCCCCTGGGCCGAGGTCTGCGGCGCCGAAAAGCTTTTGTGCTTCGGCCTGTGCAACGACCAGATCGGCTACATCCTCTGCGATAACGATTATCGCTCCATGCTCACCGAAAACGAGGAGGTCAACGTCGCCTGCATGAAAGCGGGCTCGGTGCTCAGCGACGCCTTTGCCGACCTGATCGCGCGGGTGAAATGATCCCGTTTTGCCGTTAAGAACTGACAAAAAAAGAGCCCGTCGGCGGAGATCTGCTCTTGCCGGCGGGCGTATTTCTTATCTGATCATTCTTCTTCGGTTGCTTCCGGGGCTGCGTCTTCGGTTCCGGTTGCCGCCGGTTCGGACGTGCCGCGGGCGGCGGCGTCGGATCCGGGTTCGTTTTCGTCGGCGGTATCGGTTTTATCGGCGGCCGTCGGCGCTTCATTTCCGGCGGTTTCCGCTTCGGTTTTTTCTGTTTCGGCTGCCTGTGCCGCGGCTTCTGCCTGTTTTTCTTCGGCGGCGGCAAGTTTTTGCGCCGCTTTTTCCGCTTTCTTCGATTCCCGTTTTGCCTTGCGCGCCGCTTTCCGCTCCTGCCTGCGGGCCTGCTTTTCAAGGTCGGCCTTGTTCTTTTTATGGATCAGGATCGCTGCGATCAGGATCACCGCGGCGAAGCAGAGCCACATCAGCACGGTTTTTACAATAGTGGCAACGCTGCTCACGCCCACGAGCGCCGGGGATAAGGTTTTGCTTCTGAGCATGAGAAGGATGCACACGTTTTCGCAGTAGTCGGCGATCGCCAGCAACACCGGCAGTAGGATCAGCGGCGTGTGCTTCTTCAGAAGCAGGCGGAACAGAAGGATAAAGAATACGCAGTAGACCGCGGGATAAACGAAGTCCAGCGGGAGCTGATAGTGCAGGTAGACCTCTTTCCCCAGCGGCGTGAGGCAGTCGAGGAAATACTGCGCCTCCCAGAAGTTATAGCCGAAGTTCATGTCGAAACAGCGAGTCACGGGGCCCTTCTCGATGATGGGGATATAATAAAAATTCATCAGGCCGGAGATCACCGCGGTGACCGCGCCGGCGACGATGGCGCAGATTTTCAGCGCTTTGTTGGATTTCATACAGAACCCTCCTGTGGATCGAGCTTTTTTTCAGTATAGCATACCCCGGTAAAAAAAGAAACACTTTTTTTGCAGGATGGGCGCGATCCTCCGGAAAACACTTGACATTTCTACAGGATATGCAATAATGAAAAGCGGAGAAGAAGGACGACGGGAGCGACGCAACATGAAAAAAACGGACACATCCACGGTGAAAAAACGGCTTTCCCTGCCGCCGGCGCTGTTGTTTTTGCTGCCGGCGCTGCCTCTCTGCGCCTGCGCCGCGGTGTTTTTCCATCGGGCCGTCTGGTTCGGCGCGGCGTTGCTCCTGCTTGCCGGGGCGGATCTTGTTTCCGGTATCCTGCGGCGGGAATCCGTCCCGCGTCTGCTGCCCTGCTGCGGCAGTATCGCTGCGGGGGTGTGCGCGTTGTTTTTGCGGGCCTATTTCCCTATGCTGCTCCTGTTTTCGCTCGCCTTTGTGTTTTCCGCCGTGCGGCTGCTTCTCGCGGTCGGGCAAACGCAAAAACGCCGGCGTTGCAGGCTGGCTGCCGCCGGTTTGTTTGTTTTTGTTTTCGCGCTGCCCCTCCTGCTCGGTTGGGATCCCGATCCGCTGTTCCGTTTCGTGATGCAAAAAGGCGTGATGGAACACGTGCCCGCGCCTGCCGATACGGTGCGGGAGGACGGCGTGCGGGCGATCGTTGATCTGGAATATCCTTCGGCTTATCCCAACAACACTATGAGCGTTTTTCTCGCGCCGGAAAACCGCGGCACGGTTTTTTACGTGCACGGCGGCGGCTTCGTGCTGGGGGATAAAAACACGGCGCTGAATTCCTATTTCGGCAGTTGGCTGCGGGCAGGCTATAACGTGGCCGCCTTCGACTACGCCCTTGCCCCGCAGTTTCGCGTGGAAAAGCAGCTCGTTCAGTGCGGCGAGGCGCTCCGGTTTTTTATGGAGCGCGCGGCGGATTGGGGCGTGGATAAAAACCGGGTCGTTCTGGTTGGCGAATCCGCGGGCGGCTGCCTCTCGGGGTTGCTGGCCGCGGCGGGCGTTTCGCCCGAAACCGCAAAAGATCTGGGCGTTCCCACCGCCGAAGAATACGGCGCGCCCGTCCGTGGGTGGATCTCCATCGGGGGGCTGGTGGACGTGCCGCACTTCGGCGATACCAACGACGACCTTGTGAGTTGGGCGTTCAACCTGATGGGCGTCTGCGGTTTTCACGATCCCGCCTATGCTTCCTCTGAAACGGCGCGGCGGTTTTCGGTGCTTTCGCAGGCCACGGCGGCGTTCCCGCCTTCTTATATCAGCGACGGCAACCGCGGCACCTTTACCAACCAGGGGGAAGCGCTGACGCAAAAGCTCCGTTCCCTCGGCGTGCGGGTGGAAACCAATTTTGTTCCGCCCGAAGCGGGCGAGCGGCCGCACGTGTATGAAATGTCGCCCCACGCCGATCCGCTGGCGGCGGACAATTTTGAAAAAACGCTGGCGTTTGTGCAGGAGATCATGCCCTGAAATTCAAAA
>CACZOP010000038.1 GCA_902782845.1 Oscillospiraceae bacterium
CGCGGTTTCCAGAACAGACGGATCGCAGCCTTTTCTCGGCGGATCCAGCAGGATCACGTCCGGTTTTATTCCGCGTTTTTCCAGTTCCGCCGCCGCTTTCGCCGCATCCGCGCAGATGAATTCAGCGTTGGCAATCCCGTTGTTTTCGGTGTTGATTTTTGCGTCATTCACTGCGTCCGGTACGATTTCCACGCCGATCAGTGTTTTCACCTTGTCCGCCATCGTCAGTCCGATGGTGCCGGTGCCGCAGTAAAAATCCAACAGCGTTTTGGGACTGTCGGAAAGCGCGAATTCGGCCGCCTGCGCATAGAGCTTTTCCGCCTGCGCACGGTTGACCTGATAAAAGGAGAGGGGAGAGAGACGGAAGCGCCTGCCGCAGAGGACGTCTTCGATATAACCGCCGCCATACAGCAGCTTGTTCTTTTTTCCGAGGATGACATTGGTGTTCTCGATGTTGATATTCAGCAGAATTGTCTTTATGTTTTTATCTGATACAAGGAGCGCGTTTACCAGCGCGTCCGTCTGATAAACGCCGCTGCCGTTGATCACAAGGCAGACCATGATCTCGCCGGTGGCAAAGCCGCGCCGCAGATAGATATGCCGCAGCAGACCTTTTTCGGTGTTTTCGTCATAAACCGGGATCTTATACTTTTCCGTCCATTTCGCTATGACCCGCAGAATATCCGAAAACTCCGCCGGCTGCAGCAGGCAGTTTTTGCAGTCGATCACCCGGTGCGAAAAGGGCGCGTAGAAGCCCGCGAGCAGTCTGCCGTTGAGCATGGCGACCGGATATTGCGCTTTGTTGCGGTAGCGATCCTGCTGTTCGGCACCCCGGATGGGAGAAACAGGAACGGAAAAACGGCCGATCCGGGTAAACGCGTCTTCCACCCGCTGCTGCTTGAGCCTGAGCTCCGCTTCATAGCTGATATGACGGAACACGCAGCCGCCGCACCGCGGAAACGCCGGGCAATCCGGCCGGATCCTGTCCGGGGAGGCTTTGAGCACGTTCAACAGCTTTCCGACGGCGTAGTTCGGCTTCGCTTTGATGATAACGCATTCAACAACGTCACCCTGCGCCGCGCCCGATACGAAGACCGCCTGCCCGTTATGATGTCCCACGCCGCCGCCCTCGCTGGTATACCCGGTGATCTCAAGGGTAATAACGTCGTTTTTTGCTAAACCTTTCAGACGTTCCATCTTATAATTTGCCCGCAAGTTCTTTGATGTAGGTCCGGAACGTAGCGCCGATCTCTGGATGTTTCAGCGCGATTTCCACGTTGGCCTGCAGAATTCCCAGTTTGTCGCCCATATCGTAGCGGTCGCCGATAAAATCCACCGCCAGCAGACGGTCGTTCTCGGCAAGCGTCGAGAGGGCTTCCGAAAAATAAACTTCGCCGGTCCTCGGATCGGGGGCTGTATTGCGGATCATGTCGAATACGTCCGGCGTGACCACATTCCTCCCGAGAATCGAAAAATGACTCAGAATCTGCTCCCGGGCGGGTTTTTCTATGATTTTATGCACATGATAAATGTTTCCTTCCGCCGGGGTCACGTCCAGCGTGCAGTATTTCATTACCTGCTCCGTTGTGCAGGTTTTTACACCGCAGGCGCACTTGCCGTATTTTTCAGAGGCGTCGATGAGCTGACCGATCACCGGTCTGCCCTCGCTGTAAATGATGTCGTCGCCGTAGAGCACCGCAAAAGGCTCGTTCCCCACAAAGGATTCGGCGGCAAGAATGGCGTGGCCCAGCCCTTTTGTCTCTTTCTGCCGGATATAATAGAGGTTCGCAAGGTCCGCAACGGAATGGACCGCCTCGTATAATGCTTGTTTTGCGGGGCTTTTCCGCAGGTTTTCTTCCAGTTCAAAAGCGTAGTCAAAGTGATCCTCGATCACGCCTTTCCCGCGATTGGTGATGATCAGGATATCTGTGATCCCCGCCGCCGCGCATTCTTCCACCAGGTATTGGATTGCGGGTTTGTCAACGATGTTCAGCATTTCTTTCGGCACGGATTTCGACGCGGGAAGGACCCGTGTCCCAAGCCCCGCCGCGGGAATAACGGCTTTTGTGATCTTCAAAGCATTTGCCTCCTTTTGCTGTAGTAGTATCAGAAATATAAAACGGTGATCAGCAGCGGAACGTAGGCGTAACAGGCCATTGCGGTGAGAACGATCAAAATGCCGATCACCGCGCCGCCGGCCGAGGTCCCGCCTTCCCGGATCAGCATCTTCTGATAGCTCTGCATGTCGCCGCATTCCGATCGGATCCGATGGATCTCCTCCTTCACCTTCCTGCGATAGACTCCAAGCCCGAAAAGTCCGCTGTAGAGCGGAATGCCTACCACGGCAAGATAATACAGCACGTTTCCGGCCGCGGCGCGAAGGCGCGCGTTCTCGGGGAGCCTCGTCTGCGCGAATTCCTCCGCATATTCCGAGATTTTATCCAGAAACTCCGTCCGGGAGAGGTCGCCCTCCAGCACCTCGGTGTAAAGCGATAAAGATTTTTTTGTATATTCGATATACGCGTCGTTGATCTGCAGCAAACCGGAGAAAAGCGCCAGCAGGATCAGGATCAGACCGACGATCCAGCCTTCCTTCCGCATTTTTCTCGAGAGAAACCAGATGGGGCCGAACAGGAACGCCGGGATCATAAAAGAGACCTTTTTGCCGTAACGCTCCATTGTGGATATCTTACGGATGATTTTTCCCGGGCTGCCGCCGCCTACAAAATCGGAGTATTCGCAAACGGGGATCCCGTCCAGCGTGGAATTTGGGTGCAGGCCGCCGTACCGCCGGAAGCTTTGCAGCATTTCGTCGGTGATGTTCGGTCTGCCGTAACGGGATTGTGTTTCTTCGTCCGTATCCACTCTCTGATAGGTTCTTCCCGGTTCATAAACGGGCGCGTCCCGGTGCAGAGACTGACCGCAGCGCAGGCAGAAAGCGTCGTTGCCGTAATTCCGGGAGCCGCAGTGCGGGCAGATCACGATCTCTTCGCCGTTTTCAAGCGTTTCGCCTTCGGAGACGGCGGGTTTTCGTTGATTTGCGGTTTGTTCCGCCTGCGCCTCGTCCGGCGCTTTCGCCGGGGCGGTCCAACGATATCCGCCGGGGTGGGCGGCCTCGTGCACGCATCTGCCGTTTTGATCCCAGCAGGCGCGATGATGCGGCGCGCCGCAAACGGGGCAGACCACCACGTCGTCGTCTTCACGGAATACGGTCCCGCAGGCTTCACAATTCAGATTCGTATATTTCATTTCGGATCATTCCTTTCGATTGATCAAGCTTTATTTTTTATTCTATACAATTCTAAGTTAAATTTCAATACTTATTTTATTTTTTATAGGTGAGACTTGCAAAAATATGAATTTGTACAGTTGATTTTTTTTTCAGGAAATGTTAAAATAATAAAATCAAAACAGTTTGCTAAAAGGAGAAATGTTGTTTTGGCTCAAGCAAAGAAAAAGAAAAAAAGCACGGCGAAAAAGAAGACCGGGCGTTCCAATAAAACTTCACGCGGAGCAGGGCAGACGCTTGCTTCGCTGATTTCAAAAAAAGAGCTGCAGTCAACACTGATTTTTGTTCTTGGTCTGCTGCTTCTGATCATCGCGCTTTTCCCGGGCGGGGAGACTTCTTTCTGGCGGGGAATGCATAACGGATACTTTGCGATCCTCGGAATGGTCGGCTATATCCTTCCGATGCTGATCCTGTTTTTCGGCGTGATCAACGTGCTGAACAAACAAAAACCGGTTTATCGCACAAAAGCGCTGCAGATCGTTCTTCTGGTTGTGATCATCTGCGGCCTGTTCCATATCAATACGTTTGCGAAGAACCATGCGGACGACGGTTTTTTTAAGAGTATCGCGATTTTGGCGGCAGGCGCGAGTGACGGCAGTATCTCACCCATCGGCTCCGGCGGCATTGTCGGGGCGCTGACAGGCGGGCTTTTGTTCCATCTTTGCAAAAATACGCTGATCGCCAATATGCTGTCTGTTTTGCTTCTGATTGCCGACCTCATGTTCCTGTTCGGTATAACGCTTTTCCGGTTGCTTTCTCAGATGGAAGCGCCGGTGCAGAAAGTAGGGCAGTATACAGGCGACGCGATCGGAAATATGAAAACGGACATAGAGAACCGCAAAAGAGAAAACGCGCAGAAGAAGGAAACGAAGAAGGAAACGAGAAAACAACAGAAGGCGGGGTTTGAACCGTCGAAGATCGTCGACGATTATCTTTCCGACAACGGAGAGGACCAGTCTTCCGTGCTCACCGCCGAGGATGAGCGGGATATCGCCACCATCTTCGGCGACGCCAATCCGCGCTTTGTCGACGACCGAAACGAGGGGGAACGTAAACAGGCGGAAGCCCGGGTTTATGATAAACTGAAGCGGGAACAAAACACCGTTGAAGATAACGTCGTGCCTTTTGTGCCCGACGGGCCCGAAGATGCCGGCGCGCAGGAAAAGGCAAAAGAAAAGCCGGCGCCTTTAACGGAAAAAGAAGCGCAGGAGGTCAGCAGCGAGCTGCAGGACAGCCTGGAGGAAGCGCCGGTGATCGAATACGTAAAGCCGCCGCTCGCATGCCTGAATATGCCGCAGCGGAACAATAAAAACTACGACGTGGACGAGCTCAGGGCCAACGGCGATAAGCTGATCGCGGCGCTGAATTCCTTTAACGTGAACGCCACGATCGTGGATGTGGTGCCGGGCCCCACGGTCACACGCTATGAGCTTTCGCCCGCGCCGGGTGTGAAGATCAGCAAATTCGTCGGGTTGTCCGACGACCTTGCGCTGCATATGGCGGCGCCCGCCGGGCTGCGGATCGAAGCGCCGATCCCGAATAAAGCTGCTATCGGCATCGAGATCCCGAACCGTAAAAAGGCGACGGTATCTTTCCGTGAGGTCATCGATAACGATGAATTCCGCAACGCCAAAAGCAAACTGAACGTGGCGCTCGGCAAGGATATCTCCGGCGAGGTCATTTTCTGCGATCTTGCCAAAATGCCGCATCTGCTTGTTGCGGGCACCACAGGCTCCGGCAAATCCGTTTGTATGAACACCATGATCGTGAGTCTGCTTTATAACGCCTCTCCCGAAGAAGTGCGGATTTTGCTCATCGACCCCAAACAGGTGGAGTTCATGCCGTATAACGGCTTGCCGCATCTTCTGGTGCCGGTGGTTTCGGATCCCCGCAAGGCTTCCGGTGCGCTCGGCTGGGCCGTTACCGAAATGCTTTCCCGTTATAAAACGCTCAACGCCAACGGCGTGCGGGATTTCGCCGCCTACAACGCCCTGTGCGAAACGCGGGAGGATCTGAAAAAAATGCCGCAGATCGTGATCTTTATCGACGAGCTGGCGGATCTGATGAACGTGGCGCCCGCAGAGGTGGAAGACAGCATCCAGCGTCTGGCGCAGATGGCGCGCGCCGCGGGCATGCATCTTGTGATCGCCACCCAGCGCCCCAGTGTGGACGTGATCACCGGCGTGATCAAGGCAAATATCCCCAGCCGGATCGCCCTGATGGTCAAATCGCAGGTAGACAGCCGCACCATGATCGATCAGGCTGGCGCTGAAAAGCTCATGGGATACGGCGATATGCTCTATTATCCCGTGGGCGCGCCGAAGCCCGTCCGTCTGCAGGGCGCGTTCTTAAAGGACAGTGAAATTGAAAATGTCGTATCCTTTATAAAATCCAACGGCGCCGCTTCTTACGACGACGCGGTGCAGGAAGAGATCGAGCGGCAGGCGGCTGCCGAAAAGAAGAAAGGCGGTTCGGAGGAAAAATCCTCCGGCGGCCTTGATAAAACCGACGATCTGCTCATGCGCGCCATTGAGCTGTTTGTCAACACGCCCGAGAAGGCGTCCATCTCCGCTTTGCAGCGGCATCTGGGGCTCGGATTCGCAAAAGCCGGCCGTTTGATGGATACGCTTGAAGAACAAGGCGTCGTGGGCCCTGCGGAGGGGAGTAAACCCCGAAAGGTTCTCATCACAAAGGCGCAGTGGTATGAGATGAACGCCATGAACAGCGAGGTCAGCGATGCTGCCCCGGCAAACGCGGAAGAAACGCCTCCGTGGGAAGGTACGCAGGGATGACGCGTGATTTTTTGCCGGTCTCCCGTGAAGATATGCTTGCCCGCGGGTGGAACTCTGTCGATTTCGTTTACGTCTGCGGCGACGCCTATGTGGATCATCCTTCTTTCGGCGCTGCGATCATCACCCGTGTGTTGGAGCGCGCCGGATATCGTGTCGCGTTCCTGTCGCAGCCCGATTGGCGTACAACGGACGGTTTCACGCAATTCGGCAAACCGCGTCTCGGATTTTTCGTATCTTCCGGGAATATCGATTCCATGGTGGCACACTACACGGTGGCAAAAAAGAAACGGCAGAATGATATGTATTCCCCCGGCGGGAAGATGGGGAAACGTCCCGATCGCGCCGTGGATGTGTATTGTAAAAAAATCAGGGAAGCCTACGGCGATATCCCGATCGTGATCGGCGGGCTGGAGGCGTCCTTGCGCCGTTTCGCCCATTACGATTACTGGGACGACGCCGTTCGCCCGTCTGTTTTGATCTCCTCCGGCGCGGATCTCATTTCATTCGGCATGGGCGAGCGCTCGGTGGTTGAGATCGCCGACCGTCTGAAAAACGGCGAGCGTATCGGCGATATCCGCGACGTTCCCGGAACGGTATACGTATGCGACCCGCGGGAAACGCCCTATGGGGGCGTGGAATGCCCGTCTTTCGAAAACGTCCGGGACAACAAAAAAGAATACGCGATCGCTGCGCGCCTGGAGCAGGACGAGCAGGATCCCGTTCGCGGAAAAATATTGAAACAAAAGCACGGCAGGCGGATGGTGGTGCAGAACGTCCCGTCTTTGCCGTTGAAGACGGATGAGCTCGACGCTGTTTACACACTGCCCTTTACACGGACCTGGCACCCCATGTATCGGGATGCCGGCGGCGTGCCAGCCATTCAGGAGGTCGAGTTTTCGATCACGCACAATCGCGGATGCTTCGGCGGCTGTAATTTCTGCTCCATCGCTTTTCATCAGGGACGTTACGTGACCGCGAGAAGCAAGACGTCCGTGTTGGAGGAGGCCAGACTTTTAACGACGCTGCCGAATTTCAAGGGCTATATCCACGACGTCGGCGGGCCTACGGCGAATTTCCGCCGTCCCTCCTGCGACGGACAGGAGACCCGCGGTTTGTGCAAGGGGAAAAAATGCCTTGCGCCCACGCCCTGCAAGCAGCTTTACGCCGACCAGAGCGAATATCTGGATATTCTGCGTGCGCTCCGGGCTTTACCGGGGGTCAAACGAGTTTTTATCCGTTCCGGCATCCGGTTTGATTATCTGCAGCAGGATCCTTCCGACGAATTCTTCCGGGAGCTTGTGCGGTATCACGTGAGCGGGCAATTAAAAGTGGCGCCGGAGCATTGCTCCGCGACGGTGCTCGATAAAATGGGGAAGCCGCATATCGAGAGCTATCTCCGGTTTGCCGAACAGTTCTTTCGCTTTTCCGAGGAGGCCGGCAGAAAACAGTATCTTATCCCTTATCTCATGTCTTCCCATCCGGGGTCCACGCTGGAAGACGCGGTTGCTCTCGCGGAGTTTATCAGGTCGCAGAATCTGCATCCGGAGCAGGTGCAGGATTTTTATCCGACGCCGGGAACGATCTCGACGGCCATGTATTATACCGGTCTGGATCCCTATACCATGGAGCCGGTGTACGTTGCGAAGAACCCGCATGAAAAAGCCATGCAGCGGGCGCTGATGCGGTATTTCGCGCCGGAAAATCAG
>CACZOP010000039.1 GCA_902782845.1 Oscillospiraceae bacterium
CAGCCAGCGCCGGGATGGTCGTCAGCGGCAGCGCCGCCAGCAGCAGGGTCAGGAAAATACTTAAAATGGATTTACCTGTTTTTTTCATGGTGGTACAGCTCCTTTTGTTTTTGGTTGGTTCCATCATAACACAGATTTTTCATTTTGTTCCGGTTTCGGAGTAAAAAGCCGTTTTGAGGGAGTAAAGCGCGGTTTTTTCCGTTGAAGTCGCAAAAAAGGACAAACGGCGCGGGTATTCTCCCGCACTGCCATTATAGCAGTTTCCGCCCGGAGAATCAACCGGATCGCGGGAGAACAACGAAACAAACCGGATTATGCAGAACGAAGCCATATTTGCCCGCCCGGGCGGTTGCCTCCGGCCGCTCAGCCATCCGAAAAGCGCAAAAAGATCCGCAGCTCGAACACACCGTTTTCCACGCTGAACGACACGTTGTCGTCCCCGTATTTCGCGGCGGCTTTTTTGATGCTCTTAAAGCCGTAGCCGTGGGCGGATTTATCGTCCTTGCCGGTTTGCGGCAGGCCGTTTTTTGTTTTCACCTCTCCCGCCACGGGATTGCGGATGGTAACGAACACCGTCTGCTTATCCATCCGGGAACGTAAAGAGATCACCCTCTGTTCCGGCGGGACCTTCCGGCAGGCTTCGATCGCGTTATCCAAAGCGTTCGGGAAGATGGTGTAAATATCGTCGGGGTCGATCCCCTCCTGCGGGAACACTGTGTCAAAGGGCACGTCAAAGGAGATCCCGTCCCGCAGGGCGACCTGCTGTTCGCAGAAAAGCACCGTATCCAGCCGGAAGTTGCCGGTGTGGTAGCGCTCGCCGGTGCGGGCGGCGAAATCGGTGAACTGCTCCGCCATCTTTCTGGCTTCCTCCGGCCGGTCCTCATCCAGATAGGCGATCAGGGGCCGCATTTTTTTGGGGAAGTCGTGGCGGAACATCCGCACGTCCTCCACCATCTGCTCCATCCACTCAAACTGCCGGATCTGCATCTGCAGCTGACGTTTATAATTATCGGATTCCGTTTTCATACGGAAGAACCGCGAAAGGGCGTAGCCAACGGTAGCGGTCAGCACCGGGATATTCAGCAGCATGAACAGGAATTCCGTCTGCTTTGTTCCGGAATAATTCGAGCCGATCATCAGCATGGTGGAAACGAAAACGGCGGTGGACAGAACGATCAGCGCAAACAGCACCGCGCCGGTTCTCGTCACGTTCACATATAAGGCGCGGCGCTTTGCCCAACGGGTGAGCAGCAAAAAGGCGACGCCGAAAAACACGAGATCCACAAGCAGCCCCACCGGCAGCTCCAGCGCGTCGTCCCGCACGGTGTAATCAAAGCCGAAAAAGAGCAGCAGCACGAGAAAACGCAGAGATTCCACAAACACGTAGCCCGCCGCCGTGAGCATCGCCTTCCACAGGCCCTTTCCGCAAAAAAGCAAGGCCATGGAAACGAAAGGCAGCAGCAGGCCCACGGTGGACCAGAGGAACGCGGTGAACGCGTCGGCGTTGGGCTGCACCAGCGGCTCGGCGACCCCGTAGATGACGTTCAGCGCCCCGCACAAAATAAAGAATACGGGTTTTTTCCGCAGAGGAAGATGAAAAAGCGCGGCGGAAAGCATGGCAAGCCCCGCGATGATGAACAGATTATCAAGACACGAGATCAGCGCGTAAACCGGCGGCGACTGCCGCAAAAGATCAGCAAGCGCGGTCATTTTTCCATCCCCCTTTCTCAGCGGTTCAGCAGGAACATAAAGTTGTGATACGCCTTCTGGAAATCCTTCGCCTTCAGCGGCAGCGTCTCGCCGTTTTTCAGAGTCACGCTTTTGGCGTCGTAGGAATCCACATATTGCAGGTTGATAAGGAAGGAGCGCTGGATGCGGTAGAAAAGCCCCGCGGGCAGGATCGTCTCGATCTCCCGCAGCAGATAGTTATAGGGCTCCGCGCCGTCCCACGTGTGCAGCAGCACCTGCTTGTCGTTGGCCTCCACGTAGAGCACGTCCTGCGAATAGATGGTTTTGAAGCGCTTTCCCTGCCGCAGCTCGAAGCGGTTGAAAAAAGAAAGACGGTAGAACCGGTCCAGCTTTTCCTCCAGCTGCGCGCGGTCCACGGGCTTTTTCAGAAAGCCGTCGGCATGGATCCCCTGATTGATGATCTCCGCCGCCGCGGCGTCGTAGTTGGTGAGGTAGCAGATGGTCACGGCGTGGCTGAATTTTTCCTTCAGCGCCTTTGCAAGCTCGATCCCGTTCATGGCGTCCATGCAGAAATCCAGAAAATACAGGTCGTATTTGCCCTGCTCCAGCAGTTTGTTTCCGTCGGTAAAACACTCGCACTGCAGATCGTAGTCTCTGTCAAAGGCGTATTGACTTATGAGTTTCGAAAGCTCTTCGGTGATCTGCGGCTCGTCGTCGCAAAGCGCGATCCTCATGGCGATTCCTCCTTTGGGGGATATTAAAAGTATAGCATAATTCAAAAACGGACGCAAGCGGGAGAGGCA
>CACZOP010000040.1 GCA_902782845.1 Oscillospiraceae bacterium
CGTTCCCGGAATCGGTCTGCCTTATTCGGTTTTTTCGTCGTTTTTTCCGTGCCACGTCATACCAACCATGGTCACGTCGTCAAACTGAGGCGCTTCACCGGTGAATTTTTCTACGGCGGAGCCGACTTCCTTTATGAATACTTCCGGTTCTTTCTCCGGGCTGCGGTTCAGGGCTTCCAGCATTCTGTCCGTTCCGAACATTTCGCCGTTGACGTTTGTCGCCTCCGGGACGCCGTCCGTATAAACGAAGATGCTGCCGTTATGCTCAAGCTGTATCTCATAGTCGCGGTAGCGCGCGCCTTCCATACCGGCAAGCACAAAACCGTGTTTGTCCTTCAAAAGCTCAAAATGTTTGTCGGGACCGCATACGGCGGGGAATTCGTGGCCGGCGCTTGCGGCTGTCATTTTGCCCGTTGAAAGGTCGCAAATCCCCAGCCAGCAGGTCACGAACATATCCGCGTCGTTGCCCTCGCATAGCTGGTTGTTCACATCGGCGAGGATCTGCGCCGGGGTGCCGCCCTGCATGGCGCGGTTTTTAATAAGCGTTTTTGAAATCACCATAAACAGCGCCGCCGGCACGCCCTTGCCGGATACGTCCGCGATCACCAGCGCCAGATGATTTTCATCCAGAAGGAAGAAATCATAGAAGTCGCCGCCCACTTCTTTCGCAGGCGTCATGGAGGCGAATAGGTCGATCTCCTTTTTTTGCGGGAACGGCGGGAATATCCGCGGAAGCATATCCGCCTGAATCTGCGTGGCCACGTTCAACTCGGCGCCGATACGTTCCTTTTCGGCGGTGACGGCTTTCAGGTTCTCCGTATAGAGCTTCAGGTCGTCCTGCATTTTGTTGAAGCCTCTTGCCAGGTCTCCGATCTCGTCGCGGGTATTGATGTTTGATTTTTTGTCAAAATCGCCTTCGCCGGTATTTTTTACCGTGTCCGTCAGCCGTATGATTGGCATTGAGATGGTGCGTGAAATGAAATATCCGATAACGACGACGACGAAAGCAATCGTAAGAAAGGCAAGAACCGCGTTTATGATCAGCGCCCTGAATTCGCCAGACATCTCCACACCCGCGTCGGCGAACAACTCGTCGGATTTTGCCGTGACCTTCCCGATGGGCTCCGTTACCTCCTCCGCGTTGATCGCGGTGCAGAGCAGCCAGCCGGTGGAGGGGATCTCGCGGGCGGTCATATAGATCTCTTTGCCGTCAAGTTCGGCATGAAACGCTTCTCCGTCGCCGAAAGCGCAGGCGTCGATCTTTTTCAGCACGCTTTCGGGGTCGGCAAAGTGGTTTTCAAAAGCGTTATACATTCCGTTATGCGCTTCCACGTCTTTCATGAAATCGCTGTACGCTACCAGATCTCTTGTTTCGCCGAGAATGAAGGTGGTTCCCGTTTCACCGAGGCCGCTGCCGATCACGTTGGACATCATCTGTTCGAAATTAACGTCGGCAGCCACCACGGCCACGATATTTCCCTTTGCGTCCTTAACGGCCATGGAAGCCGTGATGCACGGTCTCCCGTAGGAATCGATCTCCGTTTCTTTCCACATGACCTCATCGGGCGAGGAAGTTGAGCTCAGGAACCAGTGCCGCTCGGTCACCACGTAGTTTTCACGGAAAACGTTGTTGTCTGTGTACTGATAAAAGATCCCGCTGGAGGTCCCGACGTAGAGATTGTCGAAAAACCGGCTGTTGTATTTCATGATCGGCGCGAATATTTCTTCTATGTTCGATATGAGCCTCAGCTCTTCGTTCAGCTCGCGCGTCTCGCTGACTCCCGCGCTGAACATGTAGCGCGCGGAGAGGGTATCCGGCGCCTTTGATAAATGCACGGGGGAGTAGGGTGAGTTCATGTAAGCCGACGGCGAAGCATAGAGTTTTTCGGCATATTCCGCGGACTGCCTGACCGCGTCCGACACGATACGCAAACGGGAATCCGTTACCTCCATCTGCGTATCCGCCAGCACTCCGAGCGAATCGGAATCCTGGGCGTAAAGGCCTTCTTCTATGGTTTGCTCCGCGTCTGCCCTTATATCTTCATACAGCTTTTGTATGTTGTCCCGCAGATTGCCTATAATGGCGTAAAGCCCGCCGTAGATGAGCAGCATCGTACCGAGCGTCAGCGCGAGCATGGATATGATGAGTTTTTTTCCTATCTTCAAATCGTTGTGCCTCCCAGCGATTTTTCGGTATCTTTTTTTATTTTATCACAAATCACACGCGGATACAAGAAAAAAGTCCGCAAATACGGGAAAATAAAATAAAACTGATAGTTTTTTCCCGAATCCGTTGACAGATCCGTTTTTTTTATTTAAACTGGAAGCATACGGGAAAATGCGTCCGGTACCGCGGCGCGCTGTGATCCGTATGAATCTCAATTTCAGACAGAGGAAGGATAAACAATGAAAAGCCGGAACAAGGGAAGAATCAATCGACTGATCGCGCTGCTTTGCGCGGCGGCCATGCTTTTCGGGACGGTGAGCGTCGCGGGCGCGGTCGGCGTTCCCGCATTTGAGTATCTTACGTGCCCCGAAGAAGCGATTTCTCCTTTTGAGGAATCTCTGCTTGACAGAGCCGGCCCGGGCGACGACCTGCTCTCGAACCGCGGCTATGAGGAGACCGGCCTGTACGTGTCGCCCTACTGGACCTGCAGCGCGGCGGGAAAAGAGGTGCCCGTGTATGCCGCCATGTGTTACGACGGCGTTCCCAACAAGGGCGTTCTCAGTTCCTTCGTGTACCTGTTTGTCAGCGACTTTGCCGACGGCATCAATCTGGAGCTGGACCGGGGCGACAGGGTGAAAAACGCCGTTGTTCTGCCCACGACCCTTGGCGCGAAGGCGGAGGTCTCCGGCAGCGTGGTGCGCTTCACCGCGGATAAGACCGGTGTTTATACCTGCCTGATCAACGACGACTGCCTGCTGGACGCCGTCACGATCTTCGTGCGGGACTGCCCGGACGAGGAGGCGGAGATTGCCGCTTACCGCGAGCGCTACGGCGCGGTTCGGGTTAAGGTGTTCCCCGCCGGTCGATACGATCTCGATTACATCGACGTGTCGGGCTGCGACGCGCTGTATTTCCGCCGCGGCGCGTATATCTGCGCCACGCATCTGTATGATATCCGCAAGGAGGGCGATGTTTCCGCAAGACCCGCATTTCTGGATTTTTATAACAAAACAGGCGCGGTGATCGACGGCTTCGGTATCCTTGATTTCAACCGGGTGGACCGGAACGAGATCGGCTATATCAATATCAGCCACTGCACCGATTGCTCCGTGGAGGGGCTGCTGTGTCTGAACCCTGCCGGATGGAACTTCGTGACCCACGCAGTGAACGGATTGAGGGTGCGCGATATCGCCGTGTTCGGCTACCGCACCAACAGCGATTCTCTCAACGTCTGCTGCTCCGAAAACGTAACGGTGAGCGACTGCTTCGCCCGCAGCGGCGACGACTCCTTCAGTGCAAAAACCACTGCCCCGGATCTTCCTTTGCGGCACGTCCGCTTTGAAAACTGCATCGGCTGGAGCGACAAGTGCCGCGCCTTCGGCATCACGGGCGAAGTCTACAGTCCCATTGAGGACGTGGTGTTCGCCGACTGCGCTGTGATCTACCGTAACGCCACCTGGGATAACAACCGGGTTTGCTCGCTGGCCGTTTCGGTGGAGTACGGCGGCGCGGAGATCAAAGACGTGGTGTTTGAGAACATCGAGATCTACCGCGACACCGGGCGGGCGATCTTCGTGCTGGTGACGAACCGGGATCTGCGGGACGTTCAGATGAAAGGCATCGTCTTCCGCAATATCAACTACCACGCAGACGAAAAAGGCCGGATCGCCTCCGTGATCAAGCCGTCGGGCGTCGAAAAGATCCGGCTCTGGTTTTTCCGCCTCTTTAAGCAGCTGCTGGCATTCGGCTGTATGGACGGGAAACTTGAAACCCCTCCCATCAACGGCAACGAGATCGAAGTGACCTTCGACAATGTAACGGCCAACGGCGTTAAGCTCAACCGGTTCAACTTCGGCAGATTCTTTAAGGTTTCCGGCAACGAGGAGCTGCATTTCAGCTGATCCCGCGCCGGGAAAAACGGCGGCTCTCCCCGGGTCGTTCCTTTAAAACGTATAACATCGCGGTTTGATTATAGCAAACGGCAAACAAAAGAAAAACCCTCGGAATCGTTGAAATTCCGGGGGTTTTAAGCAATTGTAAGCGGGCGTCCGCGCTTGCAGAAACAGCGGAGCGCGGCGGGCGCCTCCCGGATCGTGTTGCCGTGCGTATTACGGTTGATCCTGGGGATAGCGGACGCCGATCATCTCCCGGATGGTATCGGTCAGGGTGATGATCTTCAGCGTCCGGGCGTGGGGGATCAGAGGGCTTTCGGTAAGGCCTTTCCGCAGGCAGTCGCAGAAGTGTCCGATCTGTTCCTCAAAGCCGTTGCCGGCGTAGGGCGCGGGGATCACTTCCCGTTTGCCGCCCCGCTCCAGCACGATCTCCTGCGGGGCGTAGAACCGTTTGAGATAGGCGTAGCCCTCTGTACCGTAAATATAGCCCTCGTTGGGCTTGCGCAGCAGCGTGGCGCTGGAAAGGTCGGCGATGGCGCCGCTGCGGTATTTGAGCAGCACGCAGGCGTGGCGGTCGGTATCGTTATAATAATCCGCCTCGGCGCTGATATGCGCGATATCGTCGCCGAGATACCAGCTTGCGAAGTGCAGTCCGTAGCAGCCCACGTCCAGCAGGGAACCGCCGCCGTACTCGTTTTTCAGCACGTGGTGATCCATTTCGTCCGCGTCCATGGTGTAGCAGAACTTGCCCTCCACGCCGAGGATCTCTCCCAGCGCGCCGCTTTGGGCCAGCTCCAGCATTTTCAGGGTACCGGGCACCACTCTGGCCCACATGGCCTCCGTCAGCAGCACGCCGCTGCGTTCGGCGCAGGCGAACATTTCCTCCGCCTCCCGCCGGTTGATCGCCATGGGCTTTTCGCACAGCACGTGCTTGCCGTGCTCCATCATCAGCATGGAGCAGGCCTTATGCCCCGCGTGGGGCACCGCGATATAGGCCGCGTCGATCACGTCGGAGTCTGCCATTGCCTCGTAGCAGGCAAACCGGTGCGGGATATCGAATTCATTGCCGAAGGCCTCCGCCCCGGCGGCCGTGCGTGACGCGACCGCCGTGAGGACCGCTCCCTTCGTGTTGCGGATGGCCTCCGCGAACCTGTGGGCGATGTTGCCCGTGCCCACGATGCCGAACCTGATTGTTTCCATATCGCTTTTTTCCTTTCTGTGGTCGCGCCGCCCTCAGAGCAGCGCTGTATAAACTTCTTCTCCGCCGTTGACGAAAACTTCCGCAACGCAGCCGTCCCGCAGGATCTTCAGATCCCGGACCGCACCCCGGTATTCCACGTCCTCCCGTCCCTGTCGGGGGATCCGGAAGCCATCCGCCGTGCGGACGACCGCGGGATCGTCTTCCGTCAGAAACCGCCGCACCTCTGTTGCGGGATACGCGCGGATCACGCCGTTTTCGCAGGTGATTTCCCGGGGGACGGAAAAGCACCCCAGATCCTTTTCCCGATATCCGGCGTAGTCCCAACCGGGGATCCAGGAGATCAGCAGCGCGCGGCCCTGCCGATCGCGGAAGATCTGCCCGGCGTACTGGTCGGGGCCTTTATCCACTTCCCCTTCCGCCTCCACGGTAAAGCGGGCGTTTTCAAAACGCCCGACCGCCAGCGAAAAGGCGTGTCCCTGCTCCCGGCAGACGGAGGCCGCCAGCAGATACCGGTCCCCGAGAGGCAAAAAGGAGGGGCACTCCGCGAACTTGGCGTTTTCCCATTCGCGCAGCACGCCGCGGTATTGCCATTGCAGCAGGTCGCCGCTCTCATAAAGCAGCAGAACGGCGGCGTTCCGTTCCCGGTTGCCGGAGGCCATGACGCACCAGTAACGGCCGTCGGCAAATGAGACTGCCGGGTCGCGGAAATCCGGGCTTCCCTCCGGCGGGAAGCAGGGGATCACAGGGTTGCAACTGTATTTTTCAAAATGAACGCCGTCGGCGGAATACGCAGCCGCCACCGCCTGCGTCCCTTCCCGGATACAGGCGTAAAACAGCCACAGCACGTCGTCCTTCACCACGGCGGTGCCGGACCAGCAGCCGTCCCTGTCATAATCCCTGTCGGGAGAAAGCGCGACGGGCAGTTCCTCAAAACGGATAAAATCTTTTGTTCTCGCGTGCCCCCAGTGCATGCTCTCATGCCACGGCGTTTCAAAATGCGGCGAATGCTGATAAAAAATATGATAATATCCTTTGAACTGCACAAGGCCGTTCGGGTCGTTGATCCAACCCTTTGCGGGTCTGTAATGATAATACGTTATGAATCCCTCCCGTGCGCATCAGGTTCATCGATGCCTTCTGCAGCCCGACAAACTGAAATTCATACCAGAATAAAACTGCGGAATCCGCGAACGGCGTAGTATGAATCCGCCCCGTTATGAAACGTAAACACCGTTCCGTATCTTCGTTCGCAGAATATGGCGCCGCCTCTCTGCCGGATCTCCTCCGGCGTTTTCACCCAGGAAGAGGTTTTCAGATCAAATTCTCCGAGGGTTTGCAGTCTGCGGTAAAGTTCTTCCGTCAACAGGGCTGCGCCCATCTCCCGCGCCATCCCCAAAGCGCTGCCCGCGGGCGGGTTTTTGGCGCGTTTTTTCAGCGCTTCCCCGTCATAGCACAGGCTTCTGCGTCCGGCAGGCGACTCTTTGGAGCAGTCGCAGAAAATGAGTTTGCCCGTTTCTCCGTCAAAGCCGATCGTGTCCGGCTCGCCGCCGCTGTCCTCCATCCGCCGCAAGATCTCCAATGCGTTCGGCGCATCCAGCAAGCGCTTCTCAACAAGCGCCCAATCAAGTTCGGAATGAAGCGTCATGTTCTCATGAAACCGTGTTTTCAGTTTTTCCATCATAACCGCTTACCTCCGCTCAGACGTGCGCCCATTTTGAAAGCATGCTCCAGATCCAGCGGGAATTGCTTTGCCCGCATCTCCTTCTTGTGCGCCTCATTGAAACCGGCCATGTTGTATTTGCTGTAATCAGTCACCTGCAGGGTATCGCAGCACGCGTAAACCTCTATGGATCCGTTGAGTGACTTGAAGCTCTGCGCCACTTCTTTCGCTTTCTTTTTATAGGAAAGGTTATAGAACGTCTTCGGCGCGTTCATGGTCAGAATGACGCCCACGTCGACCTTGCCGGTAAAATAGTTCGAGTAATCATCATAAGACAGCGCGCAGAAATGCAGTCTCTCGATCAGACCGCGCACCTGGCTGGTAACGTCCCCCAGATAGATGGGAGAACCGATGATCATTGCGTCGGCGGAAAAGATGCGGTCGATCACCGGCGACAGATCATCCTTCCAGAAGCATTTGCACCGCTCGGCGTCTTTTCTCTTGCAGGCAAGGCAGGACCGGCATCCGGTATAAGAGAGGTCAAACAGATCGATGTACGCTGTGTCTGCGCCGACAGACTCCGCTTCTTTCTGTGCTTCCTTCAGCAGCAGAGCCGTGTTCCAGTTTTTACGCGGCGACCCATTCAGTATGACGGTTTTCATGTGCGTATTGCTTCCCTTCCTTCGCATGGTTTTTTGTTTGACAGGAAACTTCTCCGCCGGACAGAGGCCGGTTGGCCGTTCCTGTAAAAAGATTATATCATCCCTGACGGAATGATGCGGCCTGACCGACGTCTTTATTTGCGGATATTCCACAAGCCGATTTTACTATACAGGAAATCAACAAAAAAAGCAAGTATAAAAAAACCGCCTGCATTGCGGCAAGCGGCGGATTTTCATATGGCGGCGTCTCTGTTGGAGAAATGCGGGCGTTTCCCGGGCCGTATTCCTCCGGGCATTCCGGCGGAAATTTCCTGGGTATAAGGGGTTTGGGCTTCGCTTTTCCGGTTGATCCGGCGGTTGCCCCATACGGATTCCCGCAGCGTGGGACAAACAGTGAAACCCCTGTTGCCGCGCCCGTTTATCACAGCCCCTGAAAACCACGGTATGCGTTTTAGAGCTCCTCCGGCGTCGGTCCGTTTTCTGTTTCCTGCGCCGATCCGATCCCGGACTGCGGTTGATTTTGTGTGTACCGCGCCGAGATCTTTTTATATATCATGGCGCCGGGGATGCTGAGCAGCGCCGATATTGCGAAGACGATCGCGGCAACCTTGAAATTGTTCGCCCCGAGATACGCGCCGCAGATCGTGGAGGATACGATCGCGGGAATGCGGGCGATGGATGAGATGATCATAAACTCTATCCAGTTTATATCCGTCAGGCCTGCAAAATAGGTCATGGTATCCTTGGGCGTTCCGGGGACCAGATAAAAAATGAACAAAAGGCGGTTGCGCTTTTCCCGGTCCTGCAGGAACCGCATGGACTGCAGCTTGTTCTCAAGGCGGAAAAGCCGCAGAATACGCGTGCCGATCCGCCGCGTCATGATCAGAATAATGACCGACCCGATCATATTCCCCAGCAGGCACAGCATAAATCCGCCGAACCAGCCCCATACCAGCCCGGCGGCGATCTCGATCGGCTCCGTCGGTATGAATTTGACCACTGTCTGCAGGACGCGGATCGCGACGAAGACGATAACGCCCCAGACGCCGAAGCCGTCGATCCATGCCTTGAAGCGGTCCGTGTCTTTGACCAGCTCGACCGCGGATTTCCCGAAGTGCAGGTACATATAGATGCACGCGCCGGCGACGGCCAGCAGCGCGGCGATGATCAGTATGCGCAGAAGGATTGTTTTTTTCTTTTCATTCATTGTGCAGTCTTTCTTTTCCGGCCGGGATGACGGCGGCGCCGTCCCCTGATCGTTCCGTTTGTTCCGGAGCTTCGTCTCGGACGGCAGCGCTCTGCTCCTGTTCGCCCGCCAGTCTGTCCGCCCGTTCCTGCAGCACCCGCATCACTTCCCGGTGCTTCTCATCCGTGTAGTCCCAGAAGAAAAGATACGGGATCATGATGAGCAGATAGCCGAAGAAATCGAAGAACAGACCGATGAGCATGCACTTGATACGCACGTCGTCCATATACAGCACGTCCCAGTCGGAGGTAAAGCCCGCGCTGACGAACATGATGGGGATGATGAGGCTGACCAGCGACGAAATGGGACCGGTGAACCAGCCGATAATGCCCTGATAGCCCTCAAACCGTTCGCCGGAGATATACATCTGATAATCGGAAACGCGTACGCCCATGTCGTTCTGGGCGATCTCCACGGCGGATTTCAGA
Organism: Oscillospiraceae bacterium; assembly: GCA_902782845.1. GTDB lineage: Bacteria > Bacillota > Clostridia > Oscillospirales > Acutalibacteraceae > RUG806. The sequence goes on from CACZOP010000040.1 coordinate 9,257, forward strand.
CCGTCGGAGATAAAATAGGCGATGAAGATGACGACGCCTCCGAGAAAGTGAACCTTGCCAAGGAAAAGGAAAGCCAGCGCGTAGATGACGGTGCGGGCGGCGAGGATGAACTGCTTGAAGACCATCAGCGTCTTATACTGGAAGCGCTTGCGGATCCACGGGGCCAGCAGCTGGCCCGGCGTGCCCGCGAACTTCAGCAGGATCTCCGCCAGCGAGAAGAACAGTCCCTTTTCACGCCAGGTGTAGATCAGCAGCACCGTTTTCATGTTCAGCATACCGTTGCCGAGGGAATCCAGCAATCCGGCAATGTTGCTGATCCAGAGATATTTGTTTTTGAAGATACCGCCGATGCAGGTCCAGAAGTCGTAATACTTCTTCTTTTCAATGGGCGGCGCGGGGATGCGTTCATGGATCTTGCCGAGGTTGAACGCCATGATAACGGCGCACAGCACGTAAAAGATCGGGATCAGGTATTTGAAGGTGTTGAGATCTGTGATGCCGTCCACATACAGCGCGCCGGCAATGGTGGGCATCAGGAAATTGATCAGGTTCTGCATCAGGTGGCTCAGCTTCACAGGGAAGGAGCGCACGAGCAGCCGCTCTTCCTGATTGGGGCTGATGTTGTCGGCAATGGCCTGGGGGGACCCCACGATGCCGAACATGCCATAGAAGGAGAACAGCAGATACAGCTTCCACACGCGCTCGGTCATGGGCAGTTTATACAGGGGCAGCCAGCAGATCAACAGCACGAACACCAGGCACTGCACGATGTTGGCGTAGAAGAACAGCTTGTATCTGCCGAATTTTTTCAACAGCAGCCGGCGGATCACGATACCGCGGAAACCGCCCCAGCCGTTGCAGAAAAAGTACACGCCGAAGATCTTAAATATGTTGTAGGCGTTGAGCCCTGCCCATCGGGTGTCGAGGAACCGCTGCCACTGCGCGGGCAGGAACTGTGAGAAATTAAAGATCATCAGCAGCAATCCCAGCGCCGCGAAGCTTAGGTAAACCGCAAAATATTTTGCCTGCGTCTTTTTCGGCAAAAAGCCGAGATTCGCGTCCACACCCATGCCGAGGATGCTCCACAGGTATCCGGTGGCCATGAAGAAGGTGCCGATAGCGGAGAAGGTCAGAATGGGGATCTGATAGTAGAACGCCACCAGATAACAGCCGGTGCCGAAGCCCAGAAAGCCGGAAACATAGCTCAGGGCGTAGTTGCCGCCCACCGCGCCGAAAATGGAGAGATACTCTTTATATGGCACGTATTTGCCGGGAGCGGGGGTGCTCCAGTGTTCCTTGAAGTCCGAAAAAAACGCTTTGACTTTTCCTTTTTTCTCAGCCATTCTTCTGTGTCTCCTATCTGAAATCCTTCATCTTTTTTCTCCCGGAAGGCATCGATCCGCCTCTCGCAGCCGGCTGCGCCGGGAAAAACGTCCTTTTTGCCGCGCATTCAAAGACGTTTCATCCTTTCTGAGAGATAGTATAGCATAGAAGGAAGAAAAAGAAAAGAAAAATTTTGCCGGGATCCCTTTCTTTTATGAAGCCGTTTTTCAGAAACGGCTGTCCGGAAAGCTGTTCCGCGGTACGGTTTTTCAGGGCGGGCGTTCCCGGATTGTCCCGTATCAACGGATTTTCTTTGCGTCGGACCGTTTTTTTAACCGGAGCAAAGAAAAGGCCCCCGGAATCGTTGAAAATCCCAAGGGTCCTGTAATTTTACCTGCGGGGTGTTTCCCGTCAGTCAAGCAGCGAATTGTATTGATATACCCTAACGTAATCCACGACAAAATCCGTTGGCTCGGCGCCGGTGTTCAGCGCTTCTCCTGCCCAGCTTGTCCCGGCTGCGCCGTTTGAACCGCCGACCTCCGCCGTGAGCAGAAGATATTCCGGCACGCGCGACGTTCCGCCGAAATCGGAGCGCCCTGTTTCAACGCCGTTAATATAGAATATGTACTCGCTTTCGTTCCACTCAATTATTCTTGATAAAAAAGACATGGAATTCACTCTCTTCGGTGTTATTGCTTTTATCCCTGCTGAAGATATTCCGCAGCGTACGCAAAGAAGGTTTGTGTATACCGGTTCGCGCAGTTTGCGTCGCTTTCAAGCGCATGCCCCGAATTCGGGTATGTGATAAATTCATGCGTAACGCCGTTTGCCGTGAGCGCCGCGTCGAGCGAAGCCGCGTTCGAGTACGGAACAACCGTATCCTTTTGTCCGTGGGCAATGACCGTGGGAACTGCGGTTGCCGCATATGTGATTGGCGAATACGCCGCGGTGAACCGTGCGATGGCCTCGTTCGTGACGTTCTGTCCGACGACAGACGAAACGAGCTGCAGATAGTTGTTCTGGAACACCATTCCGTCCGCGTAGTAATTCGGGTCGGACAGATCCGTCGGCGCGGACTGGCTGCACACGGCAACAGGTTTGATCTTTGCGTCTGCAGGCGTATGGTATGCGTACATCAGCGCAAGATGGGCGCCTGCCGACATGCCGGAAGTGATCATCTTGTTCAGGGTATATCCCTCTGCCTTTGCTTTGTCGTAAATCGCAGAGACGGCGGCGTTTACGTCTGAAAGGATATCCCGCATTGTAACGTCCCTGCCGAGAAAGCGATAGTTGATCGCAGCGGCGGCATAACCGTATTTTGCCGCAACCTCCCTGATCGTCGGCCTGAACGGCGCTTTGTCCCCCGAAGTCCATGCGCCGCCGTGAATAAACAGAATCAGACCGGGCGAGTCGCCTTTATCCGTGGGAATATACAAATCGTAAGTCTGTCTGTCGCCCGCCCCGTAAGGTTGGTTCAGAAGCTCCTTATAGTTGACGACGGGGTTTCTGCCGCCGAACAAAGAAGAAAGGAATGCGATGATCGACATGAAAAAAGTAATGATTCTGCTCCACATATGCGTACCCCCTGATCTTGTCTTTGCTTTGCATACAACCTGCGCTGCTTCAATTATATTATATATAAATTCTTATCGGATTTCAACCCTTGTTCTGAAAAAACGCCCACGGAACGTGAGCTGCGGAGCAGCATAAACCGATCGTCTCCCGGAAAACCGTTTCCTGTAAAACCAAACAAAAAAGAAGTAAAAACTTATTTACTAATCATGCAGAAAATGCTATACTGTATGAAACTATTGGGAAAGAAAGGTTGACTTTTTATGGCTGCTCATGAAACTGAGATCATCGGCGGCGGGTTTTCCGACTATCTTGCCGTTTATCATGCGTGCGCGAAGGCGTTCGGGCTGTCGCTTCCTATGCTTCTCGTATTGGAGACTGTCTGTCTGCACCCGGGGTGTACGCAAAAAGCGGCAGGCGAGCGTCTGCAGACCTCAAAGCAGCGCATGAACGCGCTGGTGCGCACACTGGTGCAGAAGCAGATGCTGGCCCAGACAACGGACAAAAACGACGGCAGACGCAGGCTTCTGCATCTGACTGCACAGGGGATGACCGCAGCCCGAACGCTGCTTGCGGAAAAGCAGGGATACAAAGGGCAGCTCCCTCCGGCCGCCGCGCATACGCACGTATTGGAAGACGGCACGGTGATCACCCATACCCACGACGGGGAACACGGGCACGTCCATGCCCACACGCAAACAAAGGCCGTGATAGACCGGCTTTCACGTTCCATCGGTCATCTGGAAAAGGTTCGCCGGATGGTGGAGGACGGGGAAGACTGCAGCAAAGTCCTGGTGCAGCTTTCCGCCGTGAAAGCGGCCGTCAACAACACGGGCAAGCTGATCCTGAAGGATCACATTGAACATTGCCTGGTGGATGCGATCGAGCACGGCGACCACCATACGCTGGAAGCGCTCAATGAGGCGATCGACCAGTTTATCAAGTAAGACCGGTCAAAAAAAAAGAAGCTCCGCAGCGAAATACGTCGCGCGGAACTTTTTTCGTCCGGATTATTTCTTCTTCAGCTTATTGCGAACCGTGCCGCGGGGATCCTTGATGAGCAGGATCACGACCCAGATCACCAGCGCGAGAGCCACAACGGACAGACCGAGGAAGGTATCGTTGATCATATCTTCGAGCGCGGGCGTGAAGTATTCGGCTTTCAGCTCTGCGTACTCGAAGATCGCGTCCACGAACCACATAATGGAAGCGCCCCAGAACATCCAGCAAAGGGGGCCGAGCAACATTTTTTCATCGTTCTTCTTATACCAGATCGCCGTAGTGATCACGGCTGCAAACACGGTAATCAGCAACGTCATACTGTCACCTCCGCTTTCTCCGTCGTCGGCCGCTTTTCGATCGCCGCGGAAATCAGGACCATACCGATCCAGATCACTGTGACCAGAACCGCCATCGTGACGCCGACGGATGCCATCTCACCGAGCATTTCGGAGACAGCTGCCGGCCCTTCGGTTGCCGCGGTCAGGAATGGGAAGAATGGGACAACCTCGCCATACCACAGGTGCTCAAACGCAAGCAGGATCACGCCGCCCCAAAGAAGCTCCGCCAGCCAGAAGAGTTTTCCGGCAAAGCCGGATTTCTTCTGCGTTTCGGCAGACGTATTGTTCGTGCCGATTTTGACTTCCGTTTTCTTCTGCTCATATCTTTTCAGCAGAAGCGCAGCGGCGGTCACAACGATCGCTTCCGTTCCGGGAACAAGAAAACATGCCATAAGAACAAAACTCCTTTCAATTGGTTATACAGAGTTTACCAAAACAGAAAAAAGTCCGCAAGCCCCCGCAGGGGTTCTTTTTTCAGGACAAGGCGTCGGCTCCCGTTTTTATCCGGAAAATCAGACAATCGCGGACGGTTTCTTGATAATTTCTTGCTGAACTGCGGCGCGCTACGGGCGTTCCCCCGACCGTATTGCCGGCAATGTTACGGCAGAAAACCCTTGTAAAATAAGGATCCGCGGGGAATCCCCATTTCGGTTGTCCCCGCGGTTGTTTTATTTATATTTCCATTGTAACAAAAAGTATTATAATAGAAACATAAGACCGTTTATAAACAATATTGCTATCGTCATCCGATATCCGAGTAAAAAAGTCTTTTTAAGATCTGAGTATTGATTTTTTTTGAAAAACGTGCCATAATTAAATCAGTATTCTGAAAGGAGAATCCCTATGAAATCATTGAAAAAAGCCTTATCGTTATTGCTGTGCGCCGCCCTGCTGCTGGGCTGCGGCCTCGTTCCCGCGCTGGCGGAGGACGCGGAGCCCGGAACGCCGGTTCCCGCCGCTGTTGCAGAGGGCGCGTTTTCTTTCCTGAACTTCAACGTGGCGGGGCTTCCCTCTCTGACGGCTTCCTCCGAAAAGGCGGCGCGGCAGAAGCTGCTGGGCCAGAAGGTGGGCGCGGACGATTACGATATCGTGGCCGTGCAGGAGGACTTCGGCTATGACGGCGATTTCGCCGCCGGTCTCGGGATGCCCTTCCGTACCTACGGCATGCAAAGCGCCGCTTTCGGCGACGGCCTCAACGTGTTCTCCAAAACGGCCATCTACAACGTGGCGCGGGAAGGCTGGAACAAAAAGGGCGGTATGCTGTGGGAGGGCGATATCGTCTCCCAGAAGGGCGTGATGCTGGCAGTGGTGGAGCTGGCCCCCGGCGTGTATGTGGACGTGTATAACCTCCACGCGGACGCCTTCGACGGTCAGGAATCCGTCGACGCCCGTTACGACAACATCCGGCAGACCGTGGACTTCATCAACGCCCGCAGCAAGGATCACCCGGTCATCGTTACCGGCGACTTCAACGAAGCATTCCACTTCGGCGCCGAAGGCAAAAATCTCTACAACGTCTTCGTGGAGCAGCTCGGCTTTGCCGACGTGTGGGTGGAGCTGTTCAACGGCGGCAGCTATACCGATTTCTCCGCCTGGTCCGGGGACTACTGGGGCCATTGGGACAGCGTGGAGTGCATCCTCTACCGCA
>CACZOP010000041.1 GCA_902782845.1 Oscillospiraceae bacterium
GGAGAGGGACGTCACGGGATCGGCGAACAGGCCGATGATAACGAGAAGCGAAAGCGTAACGGCGACGGCGGAGATCAGCGCTGTTTTTGCAAGCCGGTAAGAAAACGCGCGGCGGTCGTTGCTGCGCGGCGTCCTTTTGCCCTTGTGTTCCCCGCGGCGGCGATGTTCGCCGTGATGTTCCCCGCCGTGACGTTCCCCGCTTTGACGTCCTTCGCGGCTATGTTCGTGCCGACGGTTTTCGCCGCGGCCGCCGTCTTGCCGCGCCGGATCCGTCGGTTCCCGGAACCGGTGCGGCGCTTCTTTAGCCGGATCGTCGGAGGGCGGCAGATAATTCAACGCCGCGCCGCAGTGACCGCAGAACCGGTGCGCCTGCCGCTCGGACAGTTCGGCGTTGCAGTAGGGACATCGCATGTTCGTTTCCGTTTATACGGGACGGCGCGCAAAAGGGAAATGCACGTTCCGCTCCGGGATCCCGTATCGTTTCCTTTCTGTAGTATTTGCAGAAAAAACGCTGTATCCGAATCAAATTCAAGTATAGAATATCCATAAAAAAAAGTCAACGAATTGCGGTTTATTTTTAAACTTTTCCCGAAAATTCCCGTTTTCTCTTGCATAATAAAAAAGAATGGGATATAATAATCTAATAAAGCTTTAAATGTCAGAAAGGACTGTTCTCATATGCTGAAAAAACTGCTTGCGATCTCTTTGATCCTCCTGTTCCTTCTTTCGCTGCTGAGCGCCTGCAAAACCACCGGCACGCAGACGCAGGACGTCGCCATGTTCTCGGTGGACGAGCATCTGTCAGAGGCGATGCTGCAGCCCGCCACCGGCGTTTCGGAGGAATTCGTTGTGCCCGACGTTTCGGAACTGGTTGCTTCCGATGAAGAAACCACCGGCGAAAAAGACGAATCAAAAGAAGAAAAAGAAACCGAGGAGGCAACCACCGCCGAAGTCACCACTGCCGCTGAGGCCGCAACCGAAAAGCCGGCGTCCGGCGGCGGGGCGCAAACGGGCACCAGCAGCAAGGGCTACGCCATCACACAGGTGGATGGGATTTATTATGTGGACGGCGTGCTGATCGCCAACAAAACCTACGCGCTGCCTTCGTCTTATTATCCCGGCGGGCTGACAAGCGCCACCAGCGCCGCGTTTGAGCAGATGAAATCGGCTGCGGCGAGCGAAGGATTGGACCTCTGGGTCGCCTCCGGTTTCCGCTCCTACGATACGCAGGACGGCTTATATAACCGTTACGTGAGCCAGGACGGGAAAGCGGCGGCGGACCGGTATTCCGCCCGTCCGGGCCATTCGGAGCACCAGACAGGCATGGCCATCGACCTGAATGAGATCAGCTCCTCGTTTGAGTATACCCCCGAAGGACAGTGGGTCGCCGCAAACTGCTATAAATACGGCTTTATTCTTCGGTATCCCAAAGGAAAAGAACCGCAGACCGGCTATATGTACGAGCCCTGGCACGTTCGCTACGTGGGTGTGGACGTCGCCACGAAAATCTACAACAGCGGTCTTTGTCTGGAGGAATACTACGGCATTACCTCCGTGTATCAGTAAATCCGTTCCCGGCGGGAAACAGCCGGGCCATACTTCAAATGTTTCGGGTTCTCCTTCCGCGGGAGAACCTTTTTTTTTGCCGCTGCATACCATGAAATCGAAGAATTTTTTCAGGAGGCGGCGGCTATGCAGGCAATACGGGAAAGTACCGGCGGATCGTGGTTTTTGGGGGCGAACACGCCGGGCGGTTTTTATTCTTTGTTTTCGGAGCTATACGAGCCCGAGGAGGGCTGGCGGCTGGTGATCATCAAGGGCGGGCCGGGGACCGGCAAATCCTCGTTGATGAAGCGGTTGGCTTCGGCGGCGGAGGACGGGGGACACGTGTGCGAACGGATCTACTGTTCCTCTGATCCCGACAGCCTCGACGGCGTGATCCTCCCGCAGCTGAAGCTGAGCGTGGCGGACGGTACTTCGCCTCACGTGCTGGAGCCGCGCTTTCCGGGAGTGAGCGAAACGATCCTCGATCTGGGGCGGTTCCGGGACGACGCGGCGCTGCGGGCGCACAGGGAGGAGATCATCTCCCTCACGAAAGCGAATGCGCAGGCGCACAAGGAATGCGCCGGATTCTTAAAAGCGGCGGGCAGTGTGAAAAACGAGACCTCGCTGCTGGTTTCCGAGGCGCTGGAGCCCGCGAAGCTCAAGCGCTTTGCCTACCGTCTGGCGGAGAACTTGTGCAGCACGCTTGTAAGCGGCGAGGGAAGGCTGAAACGGCGGTTTTTAAGCGCCGCAACCCCGCAGGGGATCCTTGTGTTCTACGATAGTTTTTTCGGCGCCTGCGAGCGGGTGATCGTGCTGGAGGACGCGTTCGGCGTGGCGTCCGCGAAAATTCTGGCGGTGCTGGCGGAAACGGCGGTGCACGCGGGGCTGGAGGCGATCGCCTGCCCCTGCCCCATGCAGCCGGAAGGCCGGACGGAGCATCTGCTGCTGCCGGCTCTCGGGATCGGGGTCTGCACCTCCAACCGCTTCCATCCCTTCCCGCAGAGAGCGGAAAAAAAGGTGAACTGCGCCAAATTCTTCAGGGAGGATGAAATAAAACGCATCAGGAACCGGCTGCTCTTTAACCGCAAGGCGGAAGGGGAGCTGCTGGACGCCGCCCTCGCAAAGCTGCGGGAAGCGAAACGCCTGCACGACGCGCTGGAGCGGTATTATATCCGCGCCATGGATTTTTCCGCCCTGAACGCCTTTGCTGCCGGGTGGATCCCCGCCCTTCTGGAGGGGAACGCGTGATTCCGTTTGACAAAAAAACGATAATATCAACAAATTTTATCGGGAATCTTTATCACATTTCATCTTAAAATACTTCTTGTTTTCTTGTTTTTGATATGTTATAATAAAAAATCATAAACAAAACCGGAGGCCGTATTGATGAAAAATATGGATGTTTTGCTTGTATCACTCATTGCCTGCGGCGCTTTGCTGGCATTGGTTTTCGCGGCGTTAACAGCCCGCAGGGTACTGAAGTTTCCCGAGGGCAGCGACCGGATGAAGAAGATCTCCGCGTCGATCCGTGCGGGCGCGAACGCCTACTTAAAGCGGCAATACCGCGTGGTGCTGATTTTCTTCGGCGTGATGTTTGTGATTCTTGGGATCATGGCAATCGCGAAAAAGCTCACGCCCTACGTGCCCTTTGCTTTCCTTACCGGCGGCTTTTTCTCCGCGCTTTCGGGCTTTATCGGTATGAAGATTGCAACGGCGGCCAACGCGCGTACCGCCAACGCCTGTCAGGAGGGGCTCAACCGCGGTCTGCGGGTAGCGTTCTCCGCCGGCAGCGTGATGGGCTTCACTGTGGTGGGTCTCGGCCTGCTTGATATCACCATCTGGTTCATTCTGCTGAAATTCGTTTTCAAACTCGAAAACGCCGATATCACCTCCGCCATGCTGACCTTCGGCATGGGCGCTTCTTCCATGGCGCTCTTCGCCCGTGTGGGCGGCGGCGTCTTCACCAAGGCGGCCGACGTCGGCGCCGACCTTGTGGGTAAGGTGGAAGCCGGCATCCCCGAGGACGATCCCCGCAATCCTGCCGTGATCGCCGACAACGTGGGCGACAACGTAGGCGACGTGGCCGGTATGGGCGCGGATCTCTACGAAAGCTACGTGGGCTCCGTGATCTCCGCCATGGCGCTGGGTGTGGCGGCCTTCAAGGGCGAGATCAAGGGCATGGCGCTGCCGCTGCTGATCGCGGCGTTGGGCGTGCTGTTCTCGGTGATCGGCACCTTCTTCGTCCGCACCAAAGAGGGCGCGGATCAGAAGCAGCTTCTGTCGGCGCTTTCCCGCGGCACCAACTTCTCGGCGATCCTCATCGCCCTTTCCTCTTTCCCGCTGGTGTGGTTTGTGCTGGGCAAAGAGTATTACACGCTCTACTTCGCGATTCTGGCGGGCCTGATTGCCGGCGTGCTCATCGGCAAGGCGACCGAGTATTTCACCTCCGATTCCTATAAACCCACCCGCAAGCTGGCGGCGTCCAGCGAGACCGGCTCCGCCACCATCATCATCAGCGGGCTTTCGGTGGGTATGCTCTCCACCCTGCTTCCCATCGTGATCGTAGCGATCTGCATCCTTGTGGCCTACTTTGTGTCCGGCGGTAAAACCGATCCCGGCCTCGGCCTCTACGGTATCGCGCTGGCGGCTGTGGGTATGCTTTCAACGCTCGGTATCACGCTTGCCACCGACGCCTACGGCCCCGTGGCGGATAACGCCGGCGGCATCGCCGAAATGGCCGGCCTCGATAAGAGCGTCCGTCAGCGCACCGACGCGCTGGATTCTCTGGGCAACACCACCGCAGCCACCGGCAAGGGCTTTGCCATCGGCTCCGCCGCTCTCACGGCGTTGGCGCTGTTGGCGAATTACATCGAAAAGGTGGGCATCACCTCCGAGCAGCTCAGCATTTCCAACCCCACCGTGCTTGTGGGTCTGTTCATCGGCGCCTGCCTGCCCTTCGTGTTCGCGGCGCTCACCATGAATTCCGTGGGCCGCGCGGCCCAGAGCGTGGTGGTGGAGGTCCGCCGCCAGTTCAAAGAGATCGTGGGCCTGATGGAAGGCAAGGCGGAAGCGGATTACGCCAAGTGCGTGGATCTCTGCACCCGCGCCAGCCTCAAAGAAATGGTCCTGCCCACCGTGGTCGCCGTGGCCGCCCCCATCATCGTGGGGCTCGTGCTGGGCGTGACCGGCGTTGTGGGTATGCTGGCGGGAGCCACCGCCACCGGCTTTTTGATGGCTGTGTTCATGAGCAACTCCGGCGGCGCGTGGGATAACGCCAAAAAGTATATCGAAAGCGGCGTGTTCGGCGGCAAGGGCAGCGACAACCATAAGGCCGCTGTTGTGGGCGACACTGTGGGCGACCCCTTCAAGGATACCTCCGGCCCCGCCATCAACATCCTCATCAAGCTTCTCTCCATGGTGTCCATCGTGTTCGCGGGCATCGTGATGAGCTTCTCGCTCCTGTAATTTCACGGGGTTCAATCAAACAGCATCCAAGAGGCTCGCAAGGGCCTCTTTTTTTGTTTTTTTTGTTGGGCATATTCACCAAAAAATGTTGGATACTATTGACATTACTATGTTATTATAATAGAATAGTATAGATTTGGAATATATATGAAAGGATTTGATCTTCTCATGCGGAAAACAAAAAAAGCGTTGTCTCTTTTGCTTTCACTTGTGATGGTGCTCGCCATGATCCCGGCGTTTACTCTCACCTTTAACGAAAAGGCGAAGGCCTATTCCACCTACACAAAGGGACAGTACACAGAGTACTATTACCCCGCCGGCACGTATTTTGTCAAAAACATTTACGTGGCGTGGTGGGGCTCCGGCAACGCCGATAATATGGCCGGCATCGTCGGGTGCTCCGGCGATTATTACATTGAAACCAATTCTTACCATACCCGCCATTACTCCAACCACTCCGGCGCGGTGTGGGATAAGGATCTGAACCGCGGCTGCGGCGGCAGTTCCGACGACGTATATATCGGCTACGATTTTACCACCGATCCCACGGCCGCCAACGTCTGCAAGGGCATCCGGTACGACCATAACGGCTCTGCGCCGAGTACAATGACCTCCAGCGGCGTTACGTGGTGGAAATGCAACACCGGCGATAATGCTACCTACGCGCCGAAAAAGGGTCCCGACGGCGCGGCGGATCTGAACAGCGGCTGCGGCAGCAAATCCGACGATATCAAAATCTACGCCACCTATGACCGCAGCTTCGGCCCGCCTGTTTCCATTCTTTCGGTCACGGACTCCGACGACGGTGAGCCGCACTTAATGAGCGGTACTGCCGGATGGACGGATGCCGTGACTTTTCAGGACACCTCTTACTGCCTCGACTTGAACAAGAGTGTTTCGGGCAGTCACGACCTTTGGACGCATTATTATACCCCCTGTGTTGCGCTGGATTCCAATACCCTCCGCGCAAACTACAACGCGCTGCTGGCAAAGTATAATCAGATCGGCTATTATACTTATCCCAACACCACAAAGGCGAATATTGAATCGGCGCTCACCAACGCGTCTAACGTACTGGCGGATCTGAACGACGGTTTTACTTCCCTCTATACACAGGCAACGATCAATACTTACGCCAATACCTGCAAAACACAGGCAGACTATATGTCTTTGACACACAGCATCAGTTACAACCTGAACGGCGGCACGGCGAGCGGCAATCCCACCACCTTTGATATCAACTCCACACCCGTAAAGCTCAACAATCCCACAAAGTTCGGCTATACCTTCACGGGTTGGACCGGCTCCAACGGCTCCACGCCGCAAAC
>CACZOP010000042.1 GCA_902782845.1 Oscillospiraceae bacterium
ATGAAACTTGGCATCGTGGGGCTCCCGAACGTGGGAAAAAGCACGCTGTTCAACGCGCTGACCAACGCGGGCGCGCAGGCGGCAAACTACGCATTCTGTACCATTGAACCGAACGTGGGCGTGGTGGCTGTGCCCGACAGCCGGCTGGACGCGCTGGCGAAAATGTATGATCCCGACAAGATCACCCCCGCAACCATTGAATTTGTAGACATTGCGGGGCTTGTGAAGGGCGCCAGCAAGGGCGAAGGCCTGGGCAACAAATTCCTCTCGCACATCCGCGAGGTGGACGCCATCATCCACGTGGTGCGCTGCTTTGAAAACGACGACGTCATGCACGTGGACGGCAGCGTGGACCCGGTGCGGGACATCGAGACCATCAATCTGGAGCTGATTTTATCGGACGCCGAGATTTTGCAGCGCCGCATCGACCGTGACACCAAAGCGATGAAGGGCGACAAATCCCTTGCCGCTGACGTCGCCTTCCTCAACCGCTTAAAAGGCGAACTCGACAACGCCGTGAGCGCCCGGGCGGTGGACATGACCGACGACGAGCGCGAGATCATGCAAAGCGTGGCGCTGCTCTCCAGCAAACCCGTGATCTACGCCTGCAATTTAAGCGAAGACGACTTTGCCGGGGACGTGAACGCAAACCCCTATTTCGTCAAGGTGAAAGAGATCGCGGACGCGGAAGGCAGTCAGGTGCTGCCCATCTGCGCGGAGCTGGAGGCTCAGATCGCCGAGCTGCCCCCCGAAGAAAAAGAGATGTTCCTTGCGGAGCTGGGGATCGGGCGCAGCGGTCTGGACGCGCTGATCGAAAAGAGCTACGATCTGCTGGGTCTGATGAGCTACCTCACCGCAGGAAAACCGGAGGTGCGGGCGTGGACCATCAAAAAAGGCACAAAGGCGCCCCAGGCGGCGGGCAAGATCCATTCCGACTTTGAGCGCGGCTTTATCCGTGCCGAAGTGATCTCCTTCGACGACCTGATGGCCTGCGGCAGCATGGCGGCTGCCAAAGAAAAGGGCCTTGTGCGAAGCGAGGGCAAAGAATATATCATGCAGGACGGCGACATCGTGCTGTTCCGCTTCAACGTATAAACCATGGAAGATAAGCACCTCGGCGTGGGCTTTGTGCAGCCCGCGGACACCGAAGAATTCATGGAGATCACCATACGGGAGAAAGACGGCGAGATCACTTCGGCAGACTTCCGCTGCAGCGACAACGAAGCGCTGATCCGCTGCGGAAAAACGCTCTGCGCCGTTCTGCCGGAGCATCCGGCGGCGGATTTGTTCCAGATGAACAATAACGTGATCTATTATAATATCGACCCGCCGCTCACCCGCCGCGAGCTCTATTTTGCCACAATGGCTGTTTTTGCCGCAAAGCGCGCGGCGGCAGCCTGGTGTATAAAAAACAACGTGCCCGTTCCCGCGCAGGACAACGGCTGCACCTGTATCACAAACGAAGGTTAAGGAGGAATCCCGATGAAAAAAGTACTTGCCATCCTTTTGCCGCTGGCGATCATCCTGTTGGCGGCAGCCTGCACCACCACAGTGGAAGTGCAGTTTGTTTCCGATGCGCCCGAAGCGGCAGCCGAAGCCGAACCGGCGCCTGAAGCCGAAGAGCCCGCGGAAGAGGAACTGTATGAAGGCGGCGTCGATCCCGCAATGATGCAGCAGGCGCAAATGGAAATGGAAATGCAGCAGGCGCAGATGGAGCTGCAGATGCAGATGCAGAACCCGACCGAAGCGCCCACAACGGAACCCACCACCGAAGCGCCCGCCACCGAAGCAACCACGGCGGAACTCACCACCCAAGCCCCCGCCACCGAAGCGCCCACGACGGGACCCACCACCCAAGCCCCCACCACACAGACCCCGAACGTGAACACGGGCGACGTCCGATAAGCGTTTCTTTTGCGCCGCGCCGCGATCCACCTTCCGGGCAGCCCGCCTGCCCTTGCGGTGAACAGGCGCAACTGCAACGGAACCGAAAAACAGAAAGAACAGAAAAATGAACGGGGCTGCCAGACAGCCCTCGTTTCACAGCCGCACGTACCGTTCGACATGCGGCGGTTCCATTCAAACAATACTTAAAACAAACCAGAGCTGTTGCAGCCCCAAAACCGGGAAATGCAACAGCTCTGGTTATAATTTATAATATGATCCTGATGCTCCTGCGGCGGCGGGTCCTTATATGCGTTCAGGTTTCCCTTAACAAAGGAACTTTCCGCCCGCGCCTGCCTGATTCCTTTATGTCAGCTATGCAGTCTTTCGGAAATCTGATCCACGCCCATGCAGAACAAACGGCAGGCCTCCCATTCGTTTCCGTCGTTGCTCCAAAAAACGGTGTTGTCCGCTTTGAGGGAAAGATCCAACCAGATCCAGACCTCGACCAGTTCGCCGTTCATGGTCGATCCGCTGACTGTCAGACGGACTTTGTTTTTGTTGTTGGAATTACGGTAAACGTCTCTGGTAACGAGACCGGTAAGGTCAAATTCCGATTCCGGAACGCCGAACATCGCTTCCCACGTATCGGCGTCCACCTGACTGAAGGCGATAAAGTAATTCCGGTCGTCGTTCATCCACACGCCGGTGAGAGACTCCAGAAGGGTCTTTGTTTCCTTCCAGCTCAGGGCCTCGCCGTATTC
>CACZOP010000043.1 GCA_902782845.1 Oscillospiraceae bacterium
AACACGTTCCGGAGGCGTAGCTCAGCTGGTTAGAGCGCACGGTTCACATCCGTGAGGTCACGGGTTCGAGTCCCTTCGTCTCCACCACGTAAGGCACTTCGTAAGAGGTGCCTTTTCGTTATGTCCGGCAAGGGGATACGGCAATTGCGGATCGGCGAAACCGTCCGGGTGAAAATGAACGGTTTTTCCCTGAATCGCGTTGCAGTATGTAAAGACTTAAATGGGGCGCATGGCAATCGATATTTAATCCACTCTGCTACATCAGACTTTTTCATAATCATGTAAGTGGTTTATTTACCTCCTGCTTTGCTATCTTTTATTATGTTATTCAAAATAAATCAAACAAACACAAGCAGTGTTTTTGCTTTTTTGTTGATTACTGCAAAAAAAATCATTCAAACTATTGCAAATTCTATCAAAAAGCACTATAATTGTAATGGATTCTAATCAACAAAAGGAGGAAAATCCATGAAACGATTTACTAAAACCATTGCGCTGATCCTTGCGGCTCTGATGACGGCGTCGCTTCTCTTTGTTCCGGCGTTTGCCGACGACGCGCAGGAAGATCCCTACGCGAAGCTCAAAGAGGGCGTTGGATATGTTGCCATCGGCGACAGCTTCACCCGCGGCTACGGCGCAGGAGAAAACTGGCAGGACGAGATCTACCTCAACGACAGCTACGGCAATTTTAACTGCCGCAACGTAGCGGCCTCTTACCCGAATCTTGTGGCAAACAAATTCGGTCTCAACACACCGGACGATCTCCGCGACACAAGCGCCAAGCTGTGGCCGCTGGCGCACGACGCCGTATCCGTTGCGTACATGCTCGACCTTCTCGGGATCGACGACGGCTACCGCGATGATGAATTCACCTATCAGGACGGTTCCATGCTGAGCCGTTACGCCGCGGATCTGCAGTATTTCGGCGATCCGCTGAGCTACACGATCGACGGCCAGGCGAAATACGGCCAGACGGGCGAGATCATGAGCGTTCGTGACATGCTGAAGAACGCGAGCCTGATCACGATCGGCTTGGGCCAGACAGACGTGATCTACAAGGCGCAGATCCTCGGTTTCAACAAGCTGGATCTGAGCGACACCGCAAACCTTCCCGCCGGGGTTGTCAACATCATCAAAATGCTCTACAATTACTTTGATTACTGGAAGGGCGCGTATCCCCTTCTGCTGGACTATATCAAAGAAAACAACCCCGATGCAAAGGTGGTTATTGTGGGCACCCTGAATCCCATTAAAAACATGCCGTTCAACGATGATTCCATGATCCCGCTCGGCTCCGCCATCAACCTGATCACGGATTCAATGAATGCGCAGATGAAGCAGTTTGCCTTAAGATACGGCTATATGTACGTTGATATTTCCGACGTGGAAACGCCCACCGTTGTAACGCCCATGTCGGTGAGCCATATCCTTGCCATCGAAGATCCAATCGAGTTCGGCCTTGTGGCGCATCCCACAACAAAAGGCTACGCCCAGATCGCCGAACGGGTGATCTCCGCCGTTGAGAAGGATCTTGCAAAAGAATCCGCCACAGGTCTTGAGAAAGTCAAGCTCTTCTTTGCATCGATCATCGACTGGTTCAAAACGCTATTCGCAAAGTTCTCTTCGTTTATCACGAATATCGGAGGATAACCGAAAAGGACCTGCACACTTCGGCCTGTAAAACATCAGGTAAACACAATAACGAAAGGGTATTGATTTATGAAAAAAGTATTTACAGCAACTTTGGCGATCCTGCTGACGTTAGCCTTTTTTACAGCATGCGGAAAACAGGATAAAAAAACAGCCGACGCTCCCGCCGCCGACGTAGAGAGTTTTACCACGATCGGCGAAGCGCTGGCGCTTGAGGGAATAGAATCAGAGCACAAATCCTGTTCCGAAACCTCCTTCGTTTACGCATTTAAGCTGGGGGATGACTATTGGCGCCTGATAGCGGATCTCTCTGAAGAAGAGTCCGCCGCGCTGTGGGATCTGGATATCACCGACGAAAACTACGATGCGAAATATCTCGAGCTGACTTCTCAGCTGAAGATCACAAAGTGCGAAAAGCTGAACGATCAGATGCTGACGGACGAAGAGATGAAGGCGCTTGAAGGCCAGACCGGTGAAAAGCTGCTGGAGGACGGATGGACCTCGGGCATGGGATATAATCTCGACGAGATGGAGTTCTATCTGAGTTACGGGCCTTTCGAATATACCGTTGTGTTTGAGGCAAAGGAAAAGCTTGAGAACACCGACGATTTCGACGAGCTCGAAGCCATCCGGGATTTAATGATCAAATCCGTGGCGTGTACCGGGCTGAGCGACGCCGCCACCGACCTGCCGGAAGCAAACGCGGAATGATCCGCGCCCGGTCACTGACTTAGCCCCCAGGAAAATCAGGGATCCCTGAACCTTGCGCTCAGGGGTCCCGTGCTTTTGATAAAAGAAATCACAATCGGATTTTATCTTTGCAAAGCCAACTGCATTCCGGTCTGCCGGCAAAAAGCACCGGAAATGCAGAAATTGCGACGCGGCGCAGAATGAAACATGAATTGCTGAAACGGTTGCAGTTTTACATCAAATATGATATAGTGATTGCAGTGAAAAACAAACGAAAGGAACGATACAAACATATCGAATGGAAATCCATATGAAGGAACAAAGCGTTGACGTCGCCGTTCTCGCGGCGAACCGGGAAAAAACCATTGTAAAAACCAGCGTCATCGGCATTATTACAAACCTTTTTCTTGTGGCGTTCAAAGCGTTTGTGGGGCTCCTGTCCCATTCGATCGCCGTGATCCTTGACGCGGTCAACAATCTGTCGGACGCGCTCTCCTCCGTGATAACCATCATCGGCGCAAAGCTCGGCGCGAAGCAACCGGACAAAAAGCACCCCCTTGGCTACGGCAGGATCGAATACCTCAGCTCCATGATCGTCGCCGCGCTGGTCCTTTACGCCGGTATCACGTCGCTTGTGGAATCCGTTAAGAAGATCATCACCCCGGAAGCGGCGGAGTACAATTCGGTTTCCCTCATCATCATTGCCGTTGCGATCGTCGTCAAGCTGATCCTCGGCGCATATGTGAAGAAGCAGGGCAAAAAGGTCAATTCCGGCGCGCTGGCCGCCTCGGGCTCCGACGCGTTGTTCGACGCGATCCTCTCCGCCTCGGTGCTTGCCTCCGCCGTCGTGTTCCTGCTCTGGGGCGTCTCGCTGGAAGCATATGTGGGCGTCGTGATCGCCTGCTTTATCCTCAAAGCCGGTTTCGAGATGATGCTCGAAACGCTGAACGATATCATCGGCAAGCGCGAAGACCCTGAAACGGTAAAAGAGCTGAAACGGATCATCTGTGAAGAAGAAAACGTGCGCGGCGCATACGACGTCATGCTCTTTAATTACGGGCCGAACAGGTATTACGGTTCGGTACACGTTGAGCTGCCGGATACGCTGACCGTTGACGAGGCGGACCGGATCACCCGACGAATCCAGACCGACGTTTATCATAAAACAGGCATTATCCTCACCGGCGTCGGCGTCTATTCGTTCAACACGTCCGACGATGAAGCGGCGCAAATGAGGAACGCGATCCGGAAAACGGTGCTGTCTCACGACTGGGCGCTGCAGATGCACGGTTTTTACGCGGACGCCGAAAAGAAAACGATCCGCTTCGACGTGGTCGTCAGCTTCGACGTCGACAGAAAAGAGGCGACGGACCTCCTGCAGAAAGAGGTTTGCGCGCTCTATCCGGAGCATACGGTCACGGTCGTACCCGACATTGACGTCACGGACTGACGACGTCATAAGGGCGATCCGTTTCACGTTCTTCTGCCGGAGACGGATGATGTGATTTTTTTCCGCTTCCCTTTCGGTCGTCATCCTTTTCGTTTTCTTCCCTTTTCATGGCAAAAAAGAAGAAAAAGCAATAAGACAAGAAACACAGCCGGCGGTTGTATGATAAGAAAGAAACAGTCTGCCGGGCGTTCCATGGTAGGAAAACCCGGCAGATCCGTTTTTTGTTCTGTTTAAACTATTTGAAACGCTCAGGGAGCCGGTCTCCGTTTTCACAGCGAGAACAGCTGTTTCAGAAAGCGCAGCAACAGGAAGAAATACCGCAGAATCGGCGCCAGCGCCGCAGGCGCGCTGCCGACGTATGCTCCGCATCGGTCGCAAAGCCGGTCGCCGTTCGCATCCTCATGTCCGGCAGGCAGTTCATGGCCCTCTTCAAACACCGTACCGCAAACTTCGCAATATGCGCCGGCAAGCCCTGCTTCGGTGCAGGTTGGCGCCTTTATGGGGGAAACAACGGCATGGTTTCCCTGCATGCAATGCTGCAGCGCCGCGTAATCCACGGATGTTTTTTGCATGAGTTCCGGCAGGATCGAACGATGGCGCTGTTCCAGATAATTACGCGCATATTCGTAGTTTTCCTCATAAGTCGGATACGCCGGTATGTAATCGGAATCGTTGAATGACCAGACGGTAAAATTCATTTTCTGCGACATATCCAGCGTGGACCGGAACCAGCTGAAGGAATGGAGCCCCTGCGCGGAGACCGGCGTTTCGGAAAACAGCGTATCGTAAGCCGCGTTCAGCGCTTTTGCCTTTTCCTTGATAGCGCTGCGGATCACCGTTCCCTTGAACATCACCGCATAATCGTCGATCCAGAACATTCTGGCAGGATCCCGGTAAACGCTCTCCTTGCGGCAGCCGAGCGAAACGTCGAAATCCCAGGCGGGGCCGGCGTACAGTTTATTTTCATACGTCGCGTTCCCCGCGTCCGGAAGGAAATAATAGGTGGAGGAGTTCAGGAAATCGATATTCTGCATATACTCGTTGACCAGATAGAGCGCCGCGAGGCTGTCCACGTTAAAATAATCGATCACCGATTTACCGTGATACCCATTGGTTTCGGCTGCCTTTACCGCCTCGTTGAACAAAACGCTGATATACTCGATCTGCGCCTTTGTGCAGAATTCGGGGGATTTTACCACGATGATCCTGCCGTCGTAGACCTCAAACCAGCTGTTTTCCTTCGCATGGAAGGCGGCGTCCGATTCCAGCAGATAGCCGCCGTTGATCGCGTCGGCGTCGCAGACCGCCGTGGGATTATACTGGTATTTCAACCCCCAGCTGTTCACGCCCTGCTGCTTTGCGTTTTCATCCGTAACGGTATTATGGCTTTCCAGTTCCGCGATATCCACACGACCGGGATTGATCTGCGGCTTTTCCGTCAGCAGATACGCGCCGCGGTACTCGCCGTCAAAATAGAGATCCACAAAGGTGTATTCCGGTGATTCCGACAAACCGAGATACCTGGCAAGATCCAGCGCGACCGCATTTTTGAGCAGGCTTTTATCCAGCGTGTTCGCCAACAGCACCCAGGTTTTGTTTTTATTCGCTTTGTTGCCGGTGGAGAGCAGATCCGTCTTTTTATCAAGCTTGATCTGATAGGGCTTTTTTCCTTCCACATCCTGCCAGGTGGAATTGCCGCGCCCCCTGAGAGAGGTTAGCGCGCCGTTATAAACCACGGCACCGTCCGCCGTTTGCATCCGCATGGATACGTCCGTCCGGTCTGCCGCATCCGCAGAATGATCGCGCGAGCTTTCGATCCACGCCCGACCGTAGGCAGGATCGGCAACAGTCAGGAACATCGAACCCACGTTCTCCGATTTAAGGAAGCAGAGCCGCACTGTTGTCGGCGCGCCGTCCTGCGGCACAACGGTACAGGTGAGCACGAGGCTGCCGTCGTCATCATTCCGAACCGCCATAGCGGCAACGTCGGCCGCTTCCCCGCTGCGCAAAGGTGAACCGTCCGGCAATAATACCGCGGCGTTCTCCGGCGCCTGAAAGCTTATCGGAACGCTGTGCAGATCCGTGTGGGAAGGCAGCAGAAACCACATTTCCCCGTCCGCGGCCGCAGCGAAAATCGTTTGTCCGTCCACATTCACACTGAGCGCGCCGAGCGGTTGCCCGTCCGCCGCAAAAGCAGAAACGGCGAGCAGAACAAGCAGAAACGCAGCCAGCGGAAGCATAAATAACAGGCGTATTTTTTTCATTGAGCCACACTCCTTCTTTCAATGATTTCCATAATGAAATAATAACATGAAAAGCTGCCGGTTGTCAATCTTCCACGCCCAGCCGAAAAGAATTCCAACCGGCGGTTCTGTTAAAGGACCGAAGGTTTCCGCCGGGCGTTTCATAAAGGAAAGCCCCCGGCAGCCCCGTATTTTTTCCTCATGCCGCACACGTTTTTGCGCGCAGGCGACCGGATACAGCGCGTTGTTCCGGTAAAAAAACAAGAAGACAAAAACTGTTTTTCATGATATAATAGGCTCGTTATCCGGCACGATTCCCGGCAGAGTTAACAGTACACGCAGGATCTCAAGCCGGCCCGAAAGAAAAAGGAGACGAAGAGATGAAACATATTGCGGTTATCACGTCGCAGCCCGTACACAGCGGGCAAGCGTCTATCCCCGACGGCGCGATCACGGGCAACGGCGACCTTGCCGTGATCCTCGGGAACAGCCCGGACGGCATGCGTATTTTTCTGTCGAAAACCGACGTATGGCACGCGGTCGAAACCGAAACCGAGGGCGGTCTGCGTCCGGTCGGTTACGTCGATATCCCGATCCCGCAGAAAACGTACGAAAACTACCGTGTGGAACAGGATATGGACAAAGGCGTCCTGCGCTGCCGTTTTTCCGATGGGGACCGGACGCTTCACATGGAGATCCGCGTTGCGGCGGATGAAAACACCGTATTGATCGAACCGGGCGGAAATATTGCGATCGAACCCGTTTTGCACGCCTATGATCTCGGGGAAACAACGGGACAAAACGGAGCATTCCGGGGAAACGGCGTGTCGGGCGTTTTTCGCAGCTTCAGGGGACGGGAATGCCTGTATGAGACACATGTGTACGCAGCCTGCCGAAAGCTCCCGGACGGCCGTTTCTGCGTTTTCGCCGCAACGAACCACGACTGCGGTTCACCGAAGGAGCGCGTGACCGAAAGAGCCGCCGGGATGACGTCCGCGCGTTTTGAACAACTGAAAAAATCGCACGCGGCTTTCTGGAAAGACTTCTGGAGCAGATCGCGCTTTCACGTGTCGGACCCGGAGCTGGAAATGCAGTGGTACGCTTCCCTGTATTTTCTGTCGGTCTCGGCACGCAACCCGCGTTTCCCGCCGGGGCTTTATGCGAATTTCATCACCGTGGAGCGTCCGAACTGGCACAGCGATTATCATCTGAACTACAATTATCAGGCGCCGTTTTACGCGGCGTGCGCGTCAAACCATCCGGAGCTTACGGACGGTTATCTTTCCCCGCTTGAGGAATTCGTCCCGCGCGGAAAGACCTTTGCCGCAAGATACGGCTGCGGCGGCGTATTGTTCCCCTGCGGCATCGCGCCCGGCGGCTATATGACGGAATCGTTTCCCGGCCGTAAATATGAATTTGAACGGCCCTTTATGGGGCAGAAAAACGATGCGCTTCACGCCGCCGACATCGCCGTTTTCCGCTGGAACGCCACAAGGGACGAGGATTATGCCCGCGAACATGCGTATCCTTACATCAGAGAATGTCTTGACTTCTTTACCGATTATGCCGTGCCCGGAGAAGACGGCGTATATTCGATCCCCGACGACGCTGTGCACGAGGTGCCGTATTATCTGGATGACTTTGATGAGAAGGATTACCCCGAAATACACGACAAAAACAACATCCTCACGCTCGGCCTGCTGCGTATGTGTGTTCCCGCCGCAATCGATATGGCGGAGACGCTTGGCGTGGACGCGGACAAACGCGCGGCGTGGCGAGATTTCTTAAGCAGGCTTCCCGCATTCCCCACTTACAGACGCCGGGGAAAAACGGTCTACCGGTATACGGAAGAGGGAATGGCGTGGAACCCGGGCAACGACGTGGGCCAGCAGCACATCTACCCCTGCGGCTGCGTGGGCTTATCCTCTTCCGAACGTGAGAAACGCATTGCGATGAACACGGTAAAACAGAGGCTGTTCGGGTTCAAGGACGGCAACGCCGTTTCTTCGTTCTACGCCATCGGCGCGCGCATCGGCTTTGACCCGGCATATATGACCGACCGTTTAAGAGAATGGAACGCCGAAACAACGTTTCCGAACCTGCTGCACAACGTGGGCGGCGGATGCCTCGAATACTGCGTTGTGAACGCGCTCGCGCTGAACGAAACGGCGCTGCAGAGTCATCAGGGGGTCGTCCGGATCTTCCCGAACTGGGATGCCCGTCTGGACTGCGAATATAAAAACCTGCGGGCGGACGGCGCTTTTCTCGTGTCCGCCGCGATCAGAGGCGGCAGGGTATCGCACGCCGTGATCGTTTCCGAAAAGGGCGGGCGACTCCGTGCAGCTTATCCGGAGAACGAATTCACGGTGAAAATCAACGGCGCGCCGTCCGGTCTCACCGCGGCGGATCTCGCAAAAGGGATAGAAACCTCTCCCGGCGACGTGATCGCGCTCCG
>CACZOP010000044.1 GCA_902782845.1 Oscillospiraceae bacterium
ATAATCAATAATGAAGATGACAACCGCTATTTTGTCAATCCAAAAGAAAACCGAATTTTCATTCTTAAAAGCTAAAGGAATCAAACTAGCCACGATTACGATCATCATAAAAACATCGTAAATGTTGCTGAGTTTGTCATTCTCGCTCGCTGTTTCTATTATTTCAAATAATCGCTTCCGCATAAGAATCCTTTCTCAACAAAAGAATTTCAAGAATAGCATTTTATAAAACACCATTTTATTATAACACGGAATCCTGTCTTTGGCTACCCCTCCCGAAAAAAACGAGAGGCATTTTTGTTTTTTTCAAAAAACACCCCCAAAAAAAACGGTGTTCAAATCTATGTATATTGAGAGCATGCTCGCGTTTTGACCGGCAGCGACGAGCAGTTCACCAGCTTTACAGCGCAGACAGATTACTATACGCGGTTCATTTCGGCGAAAGAAAAATGCACCCTCGACCAGTCGAAGGCGCTTGTATTTCAGTACGTCGCAGGGGCATAAAAAACAATTGCAGCGACTGATAATTGTATCAATCACTGCAACAGCTATGGTCGGAGTGAAGGGATTTGAACTTCCGACATCCTGCTCCAAAATGTATCGGGACTGTTTTTTGCTGAAATTCGCTCTGTTCCTGAATATCCGTTAGACGGAATGTTCAAATACAATGCAAATCATTTCATGTGTTCTATCTGTTATTTTTTAATTATGGTCAGAGAAGGGATCAAAAACGGGGCTATCCGTTGACGATCTCCTGCGCCACGGCGCGACGGGTGACGCAGCGGTCCATGGCCTGTTTCTCGATATAACGGTGGGCGGTGGGTTCGTCCATGCCGCGCTGTTCGATCAGCACCCATTTGGCACGGTTGACGAGGCGGATCTCTTCCATTTTTTCTTCCAGCGACTGCGTTTTCTTTTCCGTTTTCCGCAGCCGTTCCCGGGCGGTGACCAGCCATGCGAGCGCCGTTTCCGCCAGCGTTTTGGATAACGGCTTTTGCAGCGTAAAAACGCCGTGGGGCGTCACGCGGGCGGTGACCTCTTCAAATACTTCCGATCGCAGGAGCAGCAGCGAAACCGTCTCGCCGCCGTTCCCCGCATCGATGGAAAAGCGGACGCCCGGATCATCCGGCAGAGGGGAATTGACAATGACGATATCATAGGCGCGCCCGGCAAAGGCGCGCTTGGCGGCGCTCACGTCCGAAACTGTGTGCACGGGCGTATATACGGATGCGGGCAGCAGCTCACCGATGGCCGCGTTGAAGTTCCCGGATGCGGAGACCAGCAGCACACTGTAGGCCCGTTCGGGCTGCGTCATGTTCTTCCCCTCCCTTCTGTTATTTCAGAAATCTATTCAGCCTTCGCAATAGGCGTTTACAACGCAATCGGGCAAACAACCGCGAATGAAAGCGCTTTCAGATGAGATCCTTTGCGCCTCGGCAAGGGTTTTCGGCAGGCGGCGGAAGCCGGATAGCTTTTCCGAAGCGGCGCTGAACAGATTGAAATCGGCGGGCTCCGGCAGCGGCAGCCCCTTTTCTATGCCGTCAAGCGCGGCGTAAATCATCAGGGTGAACGCCAGATACGGATTTGCGGCGGGATCCGGAGAACGCAGCTCCAGCCGGCGGTATTCCCCTTCGGCGGCAGGGATCCGGACAAGCTGCGAACGGTTCTCCCTTGACCAGGAGACGTATGCCGGCGCCTTTTGCTGCCCAAGCCGCAGATAAGAATTTTCCGTTGGGTTCAGGAATACGGTCATCTCCTCCACGTGGGCGAGAATGCCCGCGATCATCGAACGGAAGAAGGCGTCGCTTTGCGGCGGCTGCGCCGAAAGGTTGATGTGGAATCCGTTGCCCGGCGCGCCCTCCAGCGGTTTTGCGGAAAAATCCGCGTGGTAGCCGTTGCGGTGCGCCACGGTTTTGACCGCTGTTTGAAAGATCATCGCCTGATCCGCGGCGGTGAGGGCGTCGGCATAACGGAAGTCGATCTCGTTCTGTCCCGGCCCCATCTCGTGGTGGGAGCTCTCTGGGCGCAGCCCCATCTGTTCCAGCGTCAGGCAAACCTCCCGGCGGACGTTCTCGCCTCTGTCCTCCGGCGCGATATCCATATACCCCGCCCGATCGCAGGGGACCTTTGTGGGCTGTCCGTTTTCATCCAGCTGAAACAGATAGAATTCCTGCTCCGCGCCGAAGGAGAAAGAAAGGCCGCGCTTCGCCGCTTTTGCAACGGCGTTCTGCAGCAAGTGGCGGGTGTCTCCGGCAAAAGGCGTGCCGTCCGGATGGGTGATGTGGGAGATCATACGCACGACCCGTCCGTTTTCGGGGCGCCAGGGCAGCGCCGTAATGGTTTCGGGTTCCGGATGAAGAAAGAGATCGCTGTGCGTCTCATCTCCGAAACCGGCAATGGAGGACGCGTCAAACGCGATGCCGTACCGGAACGCGCGCGGCAGTTCCTCCGGCATAACGGAGATGTTTTTCCGTTTGCCGAATACGTCGCAGAACGCCAGCCGGATGAACTTTACGTCCTCCTCCTGCAAATATTGCATGATCTCATTTTCGGAATACTTCATAGGGCTCCTCCTCAATTCGCCACGTACATCTGCCGGTAGGGGTTTGCGGTGTCCGGCGTGATCACGGTAAAGGGCGCGTCCATGATCTTATCAATATCATAATCGAAAACGGCGCAATATGCAAGCAGGATATTGTAAATTTCCTGCAGATCCTCCTCCGTTGCTGGGCGGGCTGTCACCTGTGGCGGGAAGGAAATATCCTCACAGTCGGAACGAAGGAACATTTTGCCGCCGTGCATGCCGGTACAGGGAAAATTGCCGACGATCCTTTTTTGTCTTTCTTTGAGCCCCAGCACGATGATCATGCCCCCGGCCTGGTATTCCCCCAGAAAACTGCCTGCCGTGCCGCCGATAACCATTTGCGGGACCTTGTCCTGATAGGCCTTCATGTGGATCCCGGCGCGGTAACCGGCGTTTCCTTTGACAAAAATCTGCCCGCCGCGCATGGCGTACCCCGCAGCGTCGCCGATATTGCCGTGCACCACGATCTTTCCGGCGTTCATCGTATCGCCCACGGCGTCCTGCGCGTTGCCGCAAACGGTGATCGAAGCGCCGTTGAGATACGCGCCCAGGGCGTTTCCGGGCGTTCCCCGGATCAGAATATCCCGGTCGGACGTTCCCGCGCCGATAAACCGCTGCCCGCAGCAGTTCATAAGCTCGCAGGCATCGTGTACCGCCTGTAATTTGTTGTTGACAGTCTGATAGTCCATTCCCGTGACGTCAATCTGTACCATCCGTTACGCCCCCAAACATGGTTTTTCTTTTTTGTGCGGAAAAAGCGGCGGAGGTCGCGCTTTTTTTCATCAGTTCAAAATCAATCTGATCCAGTGGGATCTGCTCCCGGATCAGAGACGTGTAAAGACCTGCGCGTTCCGTTTTGCCGATCAGAATAAAGCCTTTTAAGCAGCCGTCTTTGATAAAAAACGTTTTGCTCCCTTCGTCGTCCGTTTCTTCAAAAGCTTCTCCGACGTATGTGCCCGCAGTCATGATATGCAGGCCGAAGAAGCCGATCGCGTTCATGGGGATCGCGTTATCAAAAGTCGCATTTCCGTCCGCCATGTTGACCCCTGCCGTAAAGCCCTGCATATAGGCGTTCGGCAGGATCGCAAGCACCCGTTTTTCTCCGATGGAAGCGTCCGTCCCTTCGGTGCAATCGCCTGCCGCATAAACTGCCGGAAGGGAAGTGCGCATTTTTTCGTCAATCAGGACGCCGCGGTTGACTTCGCCGCCGGCTTCGGCGATCAGTCCGCTGTTTGGCTTTACGCCGACGGCGAGCACAAGCACGTCAAAGGAAACGCGTTCTCCGTTCTGCATCACCGCCGCGCTGCGTTCAAATTGTTTCACGCTGTTTTGCAGCAGGAACCGTATGCCGTTGTCTTCGAGACGTCGCTGTACTGTCTTGGCCCGTTCTGCGTCGAGAATACTTGAAAGGATCCGGTCCGAAAGATCGCAGACCGTGATTTCCCGCACTCTCCCGTGTAAGCCTTCCGCGCATTTCAGACCGATCAGCCCTGCGCCGACAATGAGAACCTTTGTATCCCGATCTGTCGCTTTTTCCAGAGCAAAAGCGTCGTCGAGCGTTAAGAAAGTAAATTTGTTTTCAACCGTTTCAATCCCGTCGAACCGCGGGACAAAGGGAGAGGCGCCCGCCGCAACGCAAAGCGTATCGTAAGAAAGGAGGTTCCCCGTTCTCAGACGAACCGTCTTCTGAAGCGCGTCGATCTCCTCTGCTTTTTCGTTATAAAGCACACGGACCCCGTTTTGATCATAGAAATCCTTTTCCCGGTATTGCATCCGCCCGGGATCGGTTTTCTTTTCCAGATAATAGGAGATCAGAGGTCTGCAATAGACCGCGTGCCGCTCTTCGGATATAACCGTGATCCCGCCGTTTTTATCCCGGCTCCGGATTCCTTCTATGCAGCCTGCCGCGGCGACGCCGTTCCCGATAATCACATACTGCTTCATTGGTTTTCATCCCTCTCCTCATAAACGATGGCGCCGTTCGGGCAGCCGCTGACGCAGGCAGGCGCGCCGCACTGATTCTGCAGACAAAGCTCGCATTTTATCATGCTGCCGTTTTCGCCCGGCGCAAGCGCCCCGTAGGGACAAACAAGAACGCAGGTCAGACAGCCCACGCATTTTTCGCGGTCGATCTGAACGACGCCCTGACTGCGGGAGATCGCGCCCGCGATGCACCCTTTTACGCAGACGGGGTCTTCACAGTGACGGCAGGAAACGGCGTACGTAATGGAATTGTTTCCTTCCACGTGGATTCTGGGATAGATCTGTTTCCCTTTCAGCGCCTCCGCCATATTTATTTCGCCTGAATTGGCAAAAGCGCAGTTATATTCGCATAACCGGCAGCCGAGGCACCATTCTTCTTTTACGTAGATCCGTTTCATTCTTTTATTCCCCCGCGTGAGAGATCCCGAGGATCTCCAGTTCCTTTTCCGTGAGCCCTACGCCCCGCAGCATCAGCCGGTTCCCGCGCAGCGCTTCCACGGAATTGATCCCCATGCCGCCCATCAGCTCCTTGATCTCGTGCCGC
>CACZOP010000045.1 GCA_902782845.1 Oscillospiraceae bacterium
CCGAGCGACAGAACCCCGAGGATCAGCAGCGCCCATTTGATTTGCGGTTCTTTTTCGCCCGTGTGCTTTCCCGCCAGCAGCTCCACCGGCTTCAGACGGCGGATGGCGACGCTGCCGACCAGAAAGGCGAAGAAATCGAACCCCATGAAAATCACAGCGGGAACCAGAAGCGTGACGGCGTTGAGATAATAAAAGCCCGCAACAATCCCTGACCGCAGCAGCCGGCAGATGAGCAGCGAGGACAGCTTATAGAACAGCACGCCGAAGCACAACCCCAGCAGCACAGACAAAAACGAAGCGAGAACAGACTCGGCAAACAGGACTCTGATGATATGGCGTTTTTCGAGCCCCAACACGTTATAAAGCCCGTATTCGCTCTTTCGCTGCTTCATCAAAAAGCTGTTGATATAAAGAATCAGAATAAACGACAACAGCCCCAGCAAAGCCGCGCCCATCCACATAAAGGTGGGAAGATAAGAGCCGCCCAGCGCATCCGACAAACGCCGATCCTGCGAAAGCGTGAACAAGATATAGAAACAGCCGAGAAGCCCCGCCTGCGCAAAAATTCGCGGAAGATACAGCCGCAGGTTCTTTTTCACGTTTTCGGCGGCGATCCTGAAATAAAACCCGGTTCTCATTTCCGTTCACCTCCCGTACGCAGCAGCGTGAGGGTATCGGAAATCTTTTTATACAGCGCCTCGTTCGTGCTGTCCCCGCGGAAGATCTGGTGGAACAGAACGCCGTCGCGGATAAACAAAACCCGGTTGGCGTGGGAAGCGGCGTCGGTGGAGTGGGTAACCATCAGGATGGTCTGCCCCGCCCGGTTCACCTGCTCGAACACCCGCAGCAGATCGCCGGCGGAAGCGCTGTCCAGCGCCCC
This sequence comes from Oscillospiraceae bacterium, assembly GCA_902782845.1. Classification (GTDB taxonomy): domain Bacteria; phylum Bacillota; class Clostridia; order Oscillospirales; family Acutalibacteraceae; genus RUG806. Next base: position 881 of record CACZOP010000045.1, read on the forward strand.
GGTGGGCTCGTCCGCAAGAATGAGCTTGGGCTCTGTGATCAGCGCCCGGGCTACCGCCGCACGCTGCTTCTGCCCGCCCGAAACCTCATAGGGGTATTTATCCAGCAGGTCCGAAATCCCCAGAGACGCGGCGATCGGCTCCGCTCTCCGCTCCATTTCGGCGGCGGAGACGCCGCTCAGCACCAACGGCAGCAGGATATTGTCGCGCAGCGAGAAGGTATCGAGCAGATTGAACTCCTGAAAAACAAAGCCGAGATTTTCTCGCCGGAACGCCGCCAGCGCATTTTCTCTTACAGAGGAAAGATCGACGCCGTCCAGGATCACCGATCCGCCCGTGGGCTTGTCAAGCGCAGCGAGGATATTCAGCAGGGTGGTCTTTCCCGAGCCGGACTCCCCCATGATCGCCACGTATTCGCCCTTTTCCGCCGAAAAGGTCACGCCCTTCAACGCCTGCACCTGATGGCCGCCGAAGCGGGAGGCGTAGGTCTTTTTCACATCGCTGACTTTCAGAATTTCCATAATAACGTCCTCCGTTTCATTTGCTGACAATAGTATACCGAAACGGCTGCGTTCTTACCATCGAATCGTGTGACGGCGACGTGACAGTTTTGTAAGGTCGAAGGTCAAATGAACAAACCTTTTTTCTCATAGGGCTCGGTTTTTACGTCCAGCACCTTAAAACCGACTTCCTCGATCGCCGCTTTCACGTCCTCCGCCGGCAGCGCCTGCGCCGCGATAATTACGGTCTCGCCCTTGCCGTGGGAGGATTCCACCTTTTTCACCTTGAATTTCGCTTTTACGGCTTCGTTCACGTGCGCCTCACAGTTTCCGCACATCATACCTTCCACTTTCGCAGTCATTTTTACCATGTTGAGTTTCTCCTTTTATTTTTTTACATTTTATATCCGGCGGCTTTCACCGCTGATCTGAGTCGTTTGTTTTTCACCGGCGCGTTCAGCGTGAGCGCCACGTTTCCGGTATTGAAATCCGGAACCGCCGCTTCCACTTCCGGCAGCGCCTCCAGCGCCTGCCTGACCCGCGCCTCGCAGTGGGGGCACATCATACCTTCCACGCGGATCGTCATCGTCCGCGCATCGTCCGACAGCCGGCGCCCGGCTGCTTTTTTCCGTTTATCCGCCCGCAGGGGCCTGTCGTGTCCGGGATCCCGCAGATCGAACAGATTCAGCCGCAGGGCGTTCGTTACAACACAAAAGCTCGAAAGGCTCATGGCCGCCGCGCCGAACATGGGGGGCAGCTCCCAGCCGAAAACCGGGATCCAAAGCCCCGCCGCCAGCGGGATGCCGATCACGTTATAAAAGAACGCCCAGAAGAGGTTTTCGCGAATATTGCGGATTGTCCGGCGGCTCAGACGGACGGCTGCCGCCACGTCCGAAAGGCTGCTGTTCACCAACACCACGTCGGCGGCGTCGATGGCCACGTCCGTGCCCGCCCCCACGGCAACGCCGATCTCCGCCAAAGTCAGCGCGGGCGCGTCGTTGACGCCGTCCCCGACCATCATCACTTTGCCCTGCTTCTGCAGCTTTTTGATCACGTCCGCCTTGCCGTCGGGCAGCACCCCGGCGATCACTTCGTCCACCCCCGCTTCTTTGCCGATGGCGGCGGCGGTGCGCTCGTTATCTCCGGTGAGCATCATTGTACGCAGCCCCAGGGCGCGAAGCTGACGGATGGCGGCGGCGCTGTCTTCCCGGATCACGTCCGCCACGGCGATCAACCCCAGAAAGCGTCCGTCAGAAGCAAAGAACAGCGGCGTTTTCCCGGCGGCGGATAAGGTCTCCGCCTGTTGAAGCGCCGACGCCGGGATCTCCGCCTGCTGCGAGAGATAGGTCCGATTCCCGGCATAGATCCGTTTTCCTTCCACCACGGCGAACAAGCCTCTGCCGCTCGCGGCGCGGAAATCGACGGCTTCCGGCAAGGGAATCCCCGCCGCCTCCGCTTTTTTCACCACCGCCGCGCCAAGCGGATGCTCGCTCTTTTTTTCGGCGGCCGCGGCAAATCGCAGCAGCGTGTCCGCATCCACCCCGTCCGCCGGCAGCAGATCCGTCACCGCAGGCTCGCCCTTTGTCACCGTGCCGGTTTTATCCAGCACCACGGTATCCGCCTTGCCGGCCTGTTCCAGACTTTCGGCGGTTTTAAACAAAATGCCGTGCTTCGCGCCCATACCGCTGCCCACCGTGATAGCGACAGGGGTCGCAAGCCCCAACGCGCAGGGGCAGCTGATCACCAGCACCGCGATCCCCCGCTCCAGCGCGTAGGAAAACGCTCTGCCCGAAAGCAGCCATACGGCAAAGGAGAGCAGCGCGATCCCGAGCACCACCGGCACGAACACGCCCGAAACCCGGTCCGCGATTTTGGCGATGGGAGCTTTGGACGCCGCGGCGTCGCTCACAGTTCTGATGATCTGCGAGAGGGTGGTATCCTCCCCCACCCGGGTGGCCCGGCAGGTTAAAAAACCGGATTGGTTCACGGTGGCCGCAGAAACCCGGCTGCCGGGGCTTTTTTCCGCCGGCACGCTTTCGCCGGTGAGCGCGGCTTCGTTCACCGCGCTTTCGCCTTCCGTTACCACGCCGTCGGCGGGAACGCTCTCGCCGGGACGCAGTATGAACAGATCCCCCACGCGCACCTCGCTTGCGGGAACTGTGATCTCTTCCCCGTTTTTCAGCAGCGTCGCCGTTTGGGGAGAAAGCGCCATCAGGTTTTTGAGCGCATCGGTGGTTTTGCCCTTCGCCCGGGCCTCCAGCAGCTTGCCCACGGTGATGAGCGTTAAGATCATGGCGGCGGATTCAAAATAAAGTCCGTGCAGCATGGCGTGCAGATCCGGCGCGCCGTCCGCAGCCGCGCGGGTCATACGGAACAGCACGTAAACGCTCCAGAGGAACGAGACCCCGCTGCCCATGGCCACCAGCGTATCCATATTCGGCGCGCCGTGCAGCAGGCTTCCGGCGCCGCTGACAAAGAATTTTTTGTTTACGAGCAGCACCGCGGCCGACAGCAGCAGCTGTGTGAGCCCCACGGCAAGCGGATTCCCCTCGAAAAACCGCGGCAGCGGCCATCCCCACATCACATGCCCCATCGACACGTACATCAAAAGGAGCAGCAGCCCCGCCGAAACTGTCAGCCGGCGGATCAGCTTCGGCGTTTCGGTATCCTTCAGAAGATCGGCCTTCGCCGTATCGGTTTTTGCATCGCCCCGCAGACTTGCGCCGTAGCCGGCTTTCTGTACGGCGGCGACCACCGCGACGGGATCGGCGCTGCCCTCCACCCCCATGGAATTGGTAAGCAGGCTCACGGCGCATTCCGTCACCCCCGGCACGCCCTTCACCGCTTTTTCCACGGCGGCGCTGCAGGCGGCGCAGCTCATTCCGGTTACATTGTAATGATCCATTTTTTAACTCACCTCCGCTGGTTCATCAAAACACACAAAAAATCGTCGTTTATTTCATCAGCTTGCTCAAAAGATCCGTCAGTTCCTCGGCGGCGCCGGGCTTCCCGGCCTCCATATCCCGCACGACACAAGTGTTGATATGCCGCCGCAGAAGCTCCTTGTTGAACGCCTGCAGCGCGGCGTTTGCGGCTGCCGCCTGCGTTAAGATATCCACACAGTAGGCGTCCGCCTCCACCATATTTTTTATGCCCCGGATCTGCCCTTCTATGCGGCTCAGCCGGTTTTGGAGCCTGCGTTTTTCCTCGTCGCTGCGGTCGGTTTTCCTGCCCGCGCAGCAATTCCCCTTTTCCATTCGCGCGTTTCCTCCGTTTTTTATTTCCGTCTGTCTTTATTATACCCCCATAGGGTATTTTGTCAAGTCATTTTTCTCATTTTTCGGCGGTTCGGACGCAGCGGTGAAAAATCGACCGAAAAAACTTGCATTAAAGGATGGATTATTGTATAATATGATAAATGAAAAAAAGGAGGCTATCTGATGAAAATACAAAAATATTTATCCGTTCTGCTGGCGGCGTTGATGCTTGCGGCG
>CACZOP010000046.1 GCA_902782845.1 Oscillospiraceae bacterium
AAAAAAACCGTGCACGGAGCACGGCTTTTCTTTTAATATATGAGAACGTTTCGCGTTATGCTTTTTCATAGCGGAGGACGATCGCTTTTTCACCTGCGGGTTGAGAAACGGCGTATCCTCCGCACATCAGCGCTGCGCCGGTAAGTGTGACGGCATTGTCCGGCGCGTCAATATCCCGAACCGTGTAATCCGCCTCGGGGCTCAATCCGCTGAAGGTCAAAGAATATTGGCCGGACGCTGCTTCCGCGTGGTGGTAAAACAATACGCAGCCATTTGCTTCGTCTCCGTATTGCATGGAGGTAACGGCTTTTTTGTTTGTCCCGCCGAAGGCAATGGGGAAGAACTGCTTCTGCTGATCCTGCCGTTCCTGCCCGTAGGCGGTAAGCACCTCCATGGGCGTTGCCATGGGAACCTGCAAAATGGGCATGATGCTGCTGCGCAGAGCGTATTCGGTATCATAATTGATGAATGTGCCGGAAATCGGCAGCCAGAAACTGAGCGCATAGGTGTGCGCCTGCGTCGCCATCAGAAGATCCGGGCGGCTCTGGTCGCAGTTGTAATCGCTGCGCCACATGGGAACGCTGCGGCGGGTCATTTCAAGGTCCAGCCGCTGGCCGCCGCTGGCGCAGTTGTCCATGATCATGCCGGGATGCTCCGCAAGAAGCGTATCAAGATAAGTATAAAGATTTGTAATATAGTGGTTTTCGGCAATCCCCTTACGTCGGCCATAGTAGTGTTTGTCGGCATATTCCCAGTATTTCGCGGGCGCGTAGTTGAAATCCTGGCGGTAAACCGTCGCGCCGTTTTCGGTAAGGGAGTCGGAAATATACCGCGTCAGGAAATCCCGTGCGCCGGGTTCGGCAAGGTTCCACATCACTCTTTCGTTGAAGTCCGCTTTTGGGTCCAGATTCACCAGCCAGCGGTCGTGCGCCAGCCCCATGCCGTAGAGATAGCTTTTGTTCGTGAGGCGCTCGGGTTCATACCACAAAACGAGCCCCGTATCGTCGTGGGCTTTTCCGTAGTCGCTGATGGCCTTGATCCCGTCGGGAAAGCGCTCCTTTGAGGTTTTCCAGCTTCCCACGCCGTCGCCCCAGTCTTCGCCGTTGATCGCGTACCAGCCCGCGTCCATCCAGAAATTGTCAACGGCGGACAGTTTATCCTTTGCGATGTGCTCGATATCGTAGAGCATCTCCGCCGCGGTGCGGGTGCTGCTCACAAAAAGGATATCCATATTGGTCTGTACCCGCGGCGCGTTTTCCGGATAAACGCAGGCTTTGATCCAGTCGCGGAACATGTTGAAGCCTTTCACCGGGTTTTTTCCGTTGTAAAAGCTGAGCGAGACGAGCGGGGAGCGGACCGATTCTCCCGGCAGGAGATACGCCGCGAATTCCTTTTGCCGGAGTTCGGCGCCGGTTGTGCCGTTCGGATTTTTCCGGAACGCTGCCGCCCACATGCCGGTCCAGCCGAGCCCCAGCACCGCGCCGCCTTCTTTGCCGCTGAGATTGAAATAGGGCAGAAATTCCTGCGTGGAGCGGCCGTCTTCGCAGGCGATGCGCAGGGGAGACGCCAGTTGTTTCGCTTTCAGCAGGGTAAAATCGGCGGCGTTGTCGTGGCTGCCGCGGCTGCAGTAAAGGTCGGCGTCCGCCACAGGCAGCTCTGTGCGTAGCGCGCAGAAATCGGCGATCACACCGGAATTCCCGTTCCCGACGTTTCGGATCGAAACCGTCCATTCGCAGGCGGCGTTTTCTTCATAAATAGTGGCTTCCACTTCCGCGAGCAGCTTTTCTTTGTCGTTTGTGAGACTGATCTTTGCGGTTCTTCCGCCGCGGCGAACGGCGCCCTTTTCGCTTTCTTCCCCCGCTGAAAAGCGCCATTGGTTCAGGCTGCGGGAGAGCGGCACGCCGTCAACGGTAAAATCATATGCCGGAGCAACGCCGTTCGCGCCGGCGTTCAGCACGTTGGTCTCATACCATTCGCGGCACCGTTCGCGTTCCGCATCGGAAACGGCCAGATCCGCGGCGGAGATCGGTTCAAATCCGATCCGATCCGTAAAACGGCTGTAGCGTCCGGCGTCTCCGAAAATCGCGCCGCTGGAAAGCAGCGTGAGGAACGAAAGCATCAGCGCCAGAATTTTTTTGATAAACAGCATCATGGTTTTTATCCTCCAGAGGTCTGAACCGTACGTTTTCTTTTTATTCCGGGATCACCTGACGCGGCTTACCGAAGACCGGCGTTTTGCCGAGCCAGCGGAAGGGCTGCATGCGGACGCTTCTGCCGCCCCAGCCGGTGCCGCTTTCAATATTGGCGTGATACACGATATAGTCGGTTTCGCCGTTTTCGGAAGAAACGAAGCTGCAATGCCCGGGGCCGTTTGCGGTCTCGGTTTTTTTGAATACCGGAACAGGGCACTTTGCCCAGTTTTCCTTTTGCATGGGGTCTTTTCCGCAGAGCCGCAGCATTCCGAGACAGTAGTCGTCCGTCCAGGAGCCGGAAGCTGAATACACAACGTAGACCGCGCCGTTTTTCTTTAAGATCTCGGGCCCTTCGTTGATGGGCATCCCGTTTTGTTCCCATTTTTTATCCGGTTTGCAGAGCAGCGCCCGTTCGCCGCAGATATGGGTGGGGCTGTCCATAGGGGCGATATAGAGATCCTGCCGTCCGTTTTCGTCGCCCTCCCAGCCGGACCAGATAAACCAGAGCTTTTCTTCCAGCTGCAGCACGGTGCCGTCGATGGCCCACCGGTCCGAAGGCGCGGCGATTTTTCCTTCCATTTCAAAGTCGCCGGTGGGGCTGTCGCAGCTCAGTACGTACATGCGGTGGTTTTCGTTTTCACCGTCGTCCGCCGCCACGTAGATATACCATCGGCCGCCGATGTTATGCAGCTCCGGCGCCCAGTAATTGCAGGAAAACGCTGTGTTTTCGGGGGCGGTATAAACCCTTCTGCCCTCCGCTGTAAACAGGTTTGCAAGCCTGTCGGATGTTTTTACTCCCACGCCGTTGCCCAGCGAATAACAATAGTAGTATTTCCCGTCCTGCTGATAAAACCACGGATCCGCGCCGCCGCCCAGAAGAGGTGAAAGCAGTTCCTTTTCGGGGTCGCAGGCGATCAACGCGGGAGACAGTTGCCCGCCGAGCGCTGCGAGCGCCATATGAACGGATAAAACAAAAGCAAAAATCCTTATCATATTCTTTTCTCCAATAAAAATGTTTCTTTTGAGCGAATCATCTTATTCTAACACGGCAGAATTGCTTCGTCAATGCAAATTTTATGAACAGATTCGTCAAAATAACCAAAAAACGAAAAAAAATTATAGAGAGGCTTCTAACAAAATAGTCAAAAAATGGCTTGAAAAATGAACAAAAATTTGATAAACTATTGCAAGGAGGTGGTTGCCTTTGAAAAAAGAGAAACAAAACCCGGCGGACGTACCGCTGTATCTGTTCCATCAGGGGCATAACAATCGCGCCTACGAGTTTTTCGGCGCGCATATAACCGAAACGGGCGTCGTGTTCCGTGTGTGGGCGCCCAAAGCCAGAGCTGTGAGCGTGGTGGGGGAATTCAACGGCTGGAACAACGGCGCGGATCCCATGACGCCGATCTCAGACGGCGTGTGGGAAAAAGAGATCCCCGGCATCAAACAATACGACACCTATAAATATGCGGTAACGGGCGCCGACGGCGTTCTGCGGCTGAAGGCGGATCCCTTTGCTTTCCACAGCGAGACGCGTCCTGCCAACGCGTCGAAAGTGTTTGATCTGAACGGTTACGAATGGAACGACGGCGATTATCTCGCCGCCCGCGACGCGGGTTCCGTATACCGGGCGCCGGTGAATATTTACGAGCTGCACGCAGGCTCCTGGCGGCGGCATCCCGACGGCGCGCCCTATTCCTGGCGGGATCTGGCGGACGCGCTGGTGCAGTATCTTACCGAGATGCGCTATACGCATGTGGAGCTGCTCCCGGTGATGGAGCATCCCTTCGACGGTTCCTGGGGCTATCAGGTCACGGGCTATTTCGCTGTGACCTCCCGTTTCGGCACGCCCCACGATTTTATGTATTTTGTGGATACGCTGCACGCGGCGGGGATCGGCGTGATCCTCGACTGGGTCCCGGCGCATTTTCCGAAAGACGCCCATGGGCTCTATGAGTTCGACGGCACGCGGCAGTATGAGTACGCCGACGAGCTGAAATGCGAGCATAAAGACTGGGGGACCCGCGTTTTCGACTACGGAAAGAACGAAGTGGTCAGCTTCCTGGTTTCCGGCGCGCACTTCTGGTTCGACCGTTTCCACGTGGACGGCTTGCGGGTGGACGCCGTGGCAAGTATGCTCTATCTTGACTACGGACGGAAAAACGGCGAATGGCGGCCGAACATCTATGGCGGAAGAGAAAATCTGGAGGCTGTGGCCTTCTTGCGTTATCTGAACGAAACGGTGTTCCGGGATTACCCCGGCGCGCTGATGATTGCGGAGGAGAGCACCGCCTGGCCGCTGGTGACAAAACCGATTTCCGACGGCGGCCTCGGATTCAACTTCAAATGGAATATGGGATGGATGAACGACATCCTGCGCTATTCCTCGCTGGACGGGTTGTCCCGCAAATATAATCACGATCTCATTACTTTCTCGCTTTTCTATGCGTTTTCGGAGAATTTCGTGCTGCCCATTTCCCACGACGAGGTAGTGCACGGAAAGAAATCGCTGCTGGATAAGATGCCCGGCGACTACGAAGAAAAGTTCAAGGGGATGAAAGCGTTCCTCGGGTATATGTATGCGCATCCCGGCAAGAAGCTGCTCTTTATGGGGCAGGAGTTCGGGCAGTTCATCGAATGGAACGAGAAGCGTGAGCTGGACTGGTTCCTGCTTGATTATCCCGCACACGCCGGCCTGCACGATTACGTGAAGCGTCTGAACGGCGTATATGCCGACAATGCGCCCCTGTGGGAGATCGACGACGCGTGGGACGGCTTTACCTGGCTTGTGAGCGACGACAACCAGAATTCGGTGGTGGCCTTTTCCCGGCAGGATAAAGAAAACGAATCCATCATCTGTATCTGTAACTTTACGCCCGTGGAACGGAAGGACTATCGCATCGGCGTATCTGACCGCGGCGTGCTGACCGTGCTTTTGGATTCCGAAAGCGCGGCGTTCGGCGGCGGCCATCCCGAAAAGCCTCCGCGCATCTACACCAAAAAGATCTCCATGCACGGTAAGGATCATTCCTTCACCGTGGATCTGCCGGGCTTTTCCTGCGTATATCTTAAATATTCAAAATATCACTCAAAGAAAGGATGATCACAATTGGCTAAAACAGAATGTGTTGCCATGCTGCTGGCGGGCGGTCAGGGCAGCCGACTCGGAATCCTCACCAAAAACATCGCGAAACCTGCCGTTCCATACGGCGGCAAATACCGCATTATCGATTTTCCGCTTTCAAACTGCGTGAACTCCGGCATATATACCGTAGGCGTGCTGACCCAGTATCAGCCGCTGGAGCTCAACGACTACATCGGCAACGGGCAGCCCTGGGATCTTGACAGAAATCAGGGCGGCGTACACGTGCTTTCGCCTTATCAGCAGATCAAAGGAACCGAATGGTATAAGGGCACGGCCAACGCCATTTACCAGAATATCAACTTTATCGACCGCTACGATCCCGAATACGTGGCGGTGCTTTCGGGCGACCACATTTATAAGATGGACTACAACAAAATGCTGCAGTACCATAAAGAAAAAGACGCGGCCTGCACCATCGCCATGCTGGAAGTTCCGTGGGAGGAGGCGTCCCGCTTCGGCCTGATGTTTGTGGATGACGACGGCGCCATTACCGCCTTTGAGGAAAAGCCCAAGCATCCCAAGTCCAACAAGGCCAGCATGGGCGTTTATATGTTCACGTGGAAGAAACTGCGGGAATATCTGATCGCGGATGAAAACGACCCCGATTCCTCCAACGACTTCGGCAAGAACGTGATCCCCGCCATGCACGCCGCCGGCGAGCGTCTATTTGCCTACCGGTTCGACGGCTATTGGAAGGACGTCGGCACCATCGACAGCCTGTGGGAAGCGAATCTGGATCTTCTGAATCCCAAAGTGAATATTGATCTTTCCGACGACAGCTGGAGGATCTACTGCAAGAATTCCGCGCTGGCGCCGCACTTTGTTTCCTCCGCCGCGAAGGTGGAGAATTCGCTGGTGTCGGGCGGCTGCAAGATCAGCGGTGAAATTGATTACTCCGTACTGTTCTCCAACGTGAAGGTGGAGGAAGGCGCCGAGGTGAAATATTCCATCGTAATGCCCGGCGCCACGGTGAAGAAGGGCGCGAAGGTACAGTATGCCATGGTCGCCGAAAACGCCGTGATCGAAAGCGGCGCCGTGGTGGGCGAGGATCCCGAGCAGATCAAGGATCTTTCCGCCTGGGGCGTGGCCGTGATCGGCGCGGGCGTGACCGTGGGCAAAGACAGCCGCGTGTCCGCCAATCTGATGATCGATACCGACGTAAAGGAGGGCGAAGTAAAATGAGAGGAAACAACGTACTGGGTCTGATTATCGCGAACGCGGACGACGGCGTACTCAGCGAGATCACCGGGATCCGCTCCATGGCGTCGGTCCCCTTCGGCGGCGGTTACCGTCTGGTGGATTTCGTGCTGTCGAATATGGTGAACGCGGGCATGGCCAAGGTGGGTGTGATCACCGACAATAACTATCAGTCGCTGATGGACCATATCGGCTCCGGGAAGCCCTGGGATCTGTCCCGCAAAACCGAAGGGCTGTATCTGCTGCCGCCTTTCAATCAGGAAGCGGTTGACAATTATAACGCGGGCTGGATCGGCGCGCTCAGGAACGTGGCGAACTTTCTGGAGCGTTCCAAGGAGGAGTATATTTTCCTCACCTCCTGCACCTATGTGGCGAATCTGGATCTTTCGGCTGTGTTTGCCGCGCATGAGGCGGGCAACGCGGATATTACGATCCTGACCCGCAGCGGTAAGATCCCCGCCCTGCGCGACGTGCTGGCGATCGACGGAAAAGACGGCGCCCGCATCACCGGAATGCATATCGCCGACAGAAACGACGGCGAGGGCGAGTTTGCCCTGAGCGCCGTGCTGATCAAAAAATCCCTGCTGCAGCGTTTGGTGGGCGCCGCGTTCCATAAGGGAGGAAAATCGTTTGAAAAGAATGTGCTGCTGCAAAATCTGGATCGCCTGAACGTCTGCGCTTATCCGGTGGAGACGTTCAGCCCGGTGCTTGATTCCATGAAGAGCTATTTCGACGCGAACTTCGCGCTGCTGCAGCCCGGGAATTACGACAGTCTTTTCTGTTCGCCGGATCGTCCCGTGATGACGAAGGTGTATGAGGATATGCCTGCGGTCTACGGCCTCGGCAGCGACGTGAAGAACTCTTTGATCGCCGACGGCTGCATCATCGACGGCGAGGTGGAGAACTGCATCCTCTTCCGCAACTGCCGCGTGGAGAAAGACGCGGTGGTGAAGAATTCCATTCTGCTGCCCGGCGGCTTTATCGGGCACGGCGCCATGGTGAACTACTGCATCATGGATAAGGCTGTGACGCTGCGCTCCGGCAAAACGCTCTCGGGCGCGGACACTTATCCCGTGTTCATCGGCAAGAATATCCAGATTTAAGGAGGACGACAAATGAAGGTATTATATGCAGTCAGCGAAGCGAAGCCCTTTATCGCCAGCGGCGGTCTGGGCGACGTGGCGGGTTCGCTCCCCGCGGCGCTTCGCAAGCGCCTGATCGGCTGCCGTCTGGTGATGCCGCTTTACGACGGTATCCCGCAGAAATACAAAGACGAGATGAAGTTCATCACCCACATCACCGTTCCGGTGGCGTGGCGGCGGCAGTATTGCGGCATCTTTGAATACAAGTATAACGGCGTGATCTGCTACTTTTTGGACAATCAGTATTATTTCAAGCGGGAGGGCATCTACGGGCATTACGACGACGCCGAGCGTTTCGCGTTCTTTTCCCGCGCGGTACTGGAGATCCTGCCGTTCCTGGATTTCAAGCCCGATATCATCAACTGCAACGACTGGCAGACGGCGCTGATCCCCGTGTATTATTCCCGGTTCTACGCCAACCGCGAAGGCTATGAAAACATCAAAACCGTGCTCACCATCCACAATATCCAGTATCAGGGCAAATACGGCCACGAGGTGCTGGGCGACGTGGCCGGCTTCGGCGAGGAAGACGCTTCTCTGCTGGAAAACGACGGCTGCATCAACTTTATGAAGGGCGGCATCGAGTGCGCCAACGCCGTGACTACCGTGAGCCCCTCCTACGCGCAGGAGATCCTCGATCCCTGGTATGCTTTCGGGTTGGACCATATCCTTAACGAGCGCAAATGGAAGCTTTCGGGCATCCTGAACGGGATCGACACGGTCGCAAACGACCCGGCGACCGATCCGGCTCTGCCCGCGCATTTCTCGGCGGACGATATCGCGGGGAAAGCGGTGTGCAAAGAAGCGCTGCAAAAAGAGATGGGTCTGCCCGTGCGGGCGGACGTGCCGATCATCGGCATGGTGTCGCGCCTGGTGGCGCACAAGGGCTTTGACCTTGTGAAATGCGTGCTGGAGGAGCTGCTCACCACAGCGGACGTGCAGGTGGCGGTGCTGGGTTCCGGAGAATGGCAGTATGAGACGTTCTTCTCTGAGATGGCGGCGAAGTATCCCGATAAGCTGGCGGTGAAGCTGGGCTTTGTGCCCGCGCTTGCCAGCCGCATCTACGCCGGCAGCGACATTTTCCTTATGCCAAGCAAAAGCGAGCCCTGCGGACTTTCGCAGATGTTTGCCCTGCGCTACGGCTCCGTGCCCATCGTGCGTGCCACCGGCGGTCTCAAAGACAGTATCCAGGACAGCGGCATGGGCGAGGGCAACGGCTTTGTGTTTGAAGACTACAATGCCCACGAAATGCTGCATGCCATCCGCCGCGCATTGGCGGGCTACGCCGACGCCGAGGGCTGGGCGATCCTTCGCAAACGCGCCATGGACTGCGATTTCAGCTGGGGGCGTTCCGCCAATGAATATATCAAATTGTATAAAGCCTTGCTAAAGGAGTAAAAGATTATGGCTGAGTTTTTACTGTCCGCCTTTGCGGATGAAGCGGGCGGAGGTCTGTTGGAGCAGATCGCCGCGCTGAAAGAAAACGGTCTTACGCATATTGAGCCCCGCGGACTGGACGAGGGCAATATCTCGAATTATACCGCTGCGCAGGCAAAAGAAGTGAAAAAGGTGCTGGATGCGAACGGGATCGGCGTTTCATCCATCGGGTCCCACTTCGGCAAGATCAACATTCGGGACGATTTTACAGCCCACTTTGAAAGTTTCAAGCAGTGTGTGGAAAATGCCTGTATTCTCGGCACGCCCAATATCCGGATGTTCAGCTTTTATATGCCCGAAGGGGAGGATCCCGCCGTTTACCGGGACGAGGTCTTCGTCCGCCTGGAGCAGATGGCGGATTACGCCAGGAAAAGCGATATCTGGTGCTGCCATGAAAACGAGAAAGGTATTTTCGGCGATATCGACGATCGCTGCCTTGATATCCTTACAACCTTTGAGGGTAAAATCAAAGGCATTTTCGACCCCGCCAACTTTATCCAGTGCCACGTGGAGATATTGCCTGCTTACGAAAAGCTCAAGGACTATATCGAATATATGCACGTGAAGGACTGCCGGATGAAGGACGGCTTCGTGGTGCCCTGCGGCAAAGGCGACGGCCATCTGGCGGAGCTTCTGCGGCTGTTCAGCAAAAAAGACGGCAAGCGCTTTTTAACGCTGGAGCCGCACCTGAAGGTGTTTGACGGCCTGAAGGATCTGGAACAGAGCGGCGGCGCGGAGTCGGTGAAGGAGGAATATGAATATCCCTCCAACCGCGCGGCGTTCGACGCGGCGTGCGCAGCGTTCCGCAGCGTGCTGGACGAAGCGCTGCGGGCATAAAAACAAAAAAGATGCATTTTTGCAGTATAATTGAAAGGAAAAAAGGTTATGAAGAAAGGGATTTGCGTAATACTGAGCGTATTGCTTGTGGTTTTGGGCGTGCTTCCGGCGTTTGCCTCCGGCGAGGAGGCGGATTCCTTCGGCGCGTATAAACACGTGTTCATTATCGGTGTGGACGGCGCGGGCCGCTTCTTCCGCGACGCGGAAACGCCGAACTTCGACCGTATTTTTGAAAACGGCGCGGTGGATTATACAGCCCGGGCAGAAACCATTACTGTCAGCGCGCAGAACTGGGGCTCGATTTTAACGGGCGTTTCTTATCTGAAGCACGGGCTGACGAACGACATTACCGGCGCAAAAGAACGGTCCTCCGATACAAAATATCCTTCGGTTTTCACCTATGTGCACCATGCTATGCCCAATGCGGAGCTGGCCTCCTTCTGTAACTGGGACAACATCAACTACGGGATCATCGAAAACGATATCGGCGTACATAAAGAGCACAGAGGAAGCGACGAGGAAGTGGCGGACGCCATCTGCGATTACTTTAACGGCGGCGGCGCGCCCGCGCTCTTCTTCCTGCAGTTTGACGGTGTGGACCACGTCGGGCACGACAAAGGCAGCGCCTCCTCCGAATATATCCGGCAGATCGAATCCGTGGATCAGCTGATCGGTCAGGTATACGACGCTGCAGCCGCCAACGGCCTGATGGAAGACGGTCTCTTTATTGTGGTGGCCGATCACGGTCATACCCGCGCCGGCGGGCACGGCGGCGTGACCAAGCGCGAGACCGACGTTACCGTGGCCGCGGCAGGCAAAACCGTGAAAAAGGGCGGCAAGCTCGACAGTATCGCCCGCAACCGCGACGTGGCGGCGATCGCGCTCTACGCGCTCGGGATCGAGCGGCCGGATCATATGACTTCCCGGGTGCCCTCCGGTTTGTTCTCCGGCGTTATCGGAGAACCGCGTCCCACATATAAGGATCTGGCAGACGCCTTCGTTTCGTTCTTCTGCGGCATCGCAACTTTCTTTACCGGTATCGCCGGATAATATGCTGATGCGCCCGACTGTTTCAGGCGGGTCAGCCGGATCAAAACAAAAAAAAGGACTGCGCGCACGGTTTTCGTGTTTCGCAGTCCTTTTTTCTGCCTGTTTTTGTGTTATTCTTTTTCTTCCATCACGCTCAGATAGGCGGGGCGAATGATCTTGTCCATGCAGATGAGCTCCTCGATGCGGTGCGCGCTCCAGCCCACCACCCGGGCGATGGCAAAGAAAGCGGTGAACATTTCCACCGGGATCCCCAGCATATCGTAGAGGAAGCCGGAATAAAAGTCCACGTTGGGGCTCACACCCTTGATGATGCGGCGCTTTTCGGCAATCACTTTCGGAGCGATGGCCTCGATATTCTCATACAGCAGCAGATCTTGTTCTCTGCCCTTTTCTTTTGCCAGTTCCTCGGCGCATTTTTTCAGGATCCGTTCTCTGGGATCCGAGAGGGAATACACCGCGTGTCCCATGCCGTAGACCAGCCCCTTTTGGTCGAAGGCTTCCTTGTCCACGATTTTTCCGAGATAGGCGCGGATCGCGTCAAGGTCCGCATAATCGGCGATATGGGCGCGGATGTCTTCCATCATCTCCATGACCTTGATGTTTGCGCCGCCGTGCTTCGGGCCTTTTAAGGATGACATGGAGGCCGCTACGGTGGAATAGGTATCCGCCCCCGAGGAGGTGACCACGCGGGTGGTGAAGGTGGAATTGTTGCCGCCGCCGTGCTCCATGTGCAGAATCAGCGCGGTGTCCAGTACCTTCGCTTCGGTGTGAGAGAATTTCTGGTCCGGGCGCATCATCATCAGGATGTTTTCGGCGGTGGAGAGCGCCGGATCGGGCCGGTGGATGAACATGCTGGCGTTCTTTTCATAGTGATTGTAGGCGTGGTAGGCATACACGGCCAGCATGGGGAATTCGCTGATCAGCTGGATGCACTGGCCAAGGGAATTCCCGGGGCCGGTGTCCTTGATGTTATGGTCGTAGGAGGCGAGGGTCAGAACGCTCTTTGTGATGGAGTTCATAATGTCGTCGCTGGCCGCTTTCATGATCACGTCGCGGGTAAAATTGGTGGGGAGCGTCCGGCAGTCGGAGAGCACCTGACGGAACCGCTCTTCTTCCTCTTTGGAGGGCAGCTCGCCCATTAAAAGGAGATATGCGATCCGTTCATAGCCCATGGCGTTGCCAAGCCCGTCGATCAGCGTTTCGATCCGGTAGCCCCGATACCAGAGCTCGCCGTCGCAGGGCACGGTCTCGCCGTTCACCTCTTTTGAGGCTACGATTTTTGAAATATTGGTAAGCCCTGTGGGAACGCCGCGGCCTTTTTCATCCCGCAGGCCTTTTTTGACGTTATACGTTTCGTATAATTCGCGGGGGATCGCGTCGTTTTTTTCGCAGAGGGCTTCTTTTTCCAGAATATAGTTTCGATCTGTTCTCGGCATAGGTTCTCTCGCCGCAGGGGCGTTCCTTTCTGTTTGTTCTCTTTTCTTCGGCGCGCGGGTGTGTCGGACGCCGGTTTCTTATTCAAAATTTGCTTTCAGGTAGTCGTTCAGAGGGCCGTCGTAAATCGCTTCGCAGCCCATGCCGTTGAAACGCCCGGTGATGCCCTGATTGCCGGTGAGGTATACGATATAGGTCTTGCCTTCAAATTCGCAGAGATCCACGTCGGAGTTGTTGATGTTCACGCACGTTGCGTTGAGCGCCTCGGTCTCCGGCGGGAAATGCATTCCTTCCTTGATCCTGCGGTCTTCCTCGCTCGGAACCAGAATGGGATTGTATAAACCGATCTCCCATGTGTTGAAATCCTTTGTGCGGTACATATAGGGCGCATAGCGCAGACAGGGGAGTTCTTCAAGGCAGATCATGTAGTAATATCCTTCGCAGTACCTGAGCGCCGGGCAGGCGCAGTAGCGCTCAGTGGTGTATGATTGCTCAAATGGCAATGCCTCCCAGTGTGTGAGGTCGGCGGAGCGGGCAAAAAACTCGGTGAAAGGCACGCCGATATAGGGGTTATCGACCTTGTTGGTTCCTTCCCCCCGGGAATGATCCTTCCACGCGCATTCCATCGCCATCATATACTCGTTTTCGCCCTTGCAGACGGAGGTGTTGAAAAGCTCAAACATTTCGGGCAGGCGGAGGACTTCTTCGCGCGTCCAGTGATCGAGATCGTCTGAAACATAGCGGTAAATGATATGATCCTGTGTCCCGAATGCGTAAACCCGGTCGTTTTCGCAGTAGACGGAGTAAAACCGGGCGCCGTCGCCCCCGAAGGGTGTGCGGGCTTCCCGTGTGAAATAATCCAGCACAACGGCACAGGGGCCGGGAACGCCGCCGAAGCCTTCCCAGAAGTTTTCGAGCAGCATGAGCTTCCCGCGCCAGACAAAGGGCGTGCTCTCGCCGCCCAGAGCGTTCGCCCCGTTCTTTTTCAGGACGGGGTATTTGTTCATGCGGTCTTTGTTGGAAAAATTGATTTCTTTCATCTGAGGAATATTACACCGAGAGCAGGCCTGCGTCCAGCACGAACTGGGCGCCGGTGGCGTAGCGCGCCCGGTCGCTGGCGAGATAGAGCACCAGCTCCGCCGTGTCCTCGGGTTCGATCCACGGCACGGGCAGCAGGTTGCCGGCGCTCGCTTCCGCGATCTCTTCGGGCGTTTTGCCCTCCATGGCGGCAAGGCCGTCGTTCATGGGGGTGTTCACGCCGGTGGGGTGGATGCTCAGTACCCGGATGTTATAGGGCGCAAGCTCGATCGCCCACGCTTTGGTAAGGCCGGTGAGGCCCCATTTGCTGGCAGTGTAGTGTGAAAGGCGGTTGCCGCCGCGCAGCCCCATCACCGAGGAATTGTTGATGATCACGCCGCTTTTGCGCTCCATCATATAGGGCGCCACCCGGCGGGTGACGATAAACGGCCCTTTTAAGTTGATGTCGATCATGGCGTCCCATTCCGCGTCGGTCATTTCGTGGAGTTTTGCGTAGGCGCAGATGCCCGCGTTATTAAAGAGAATGTCGATCTTGCCGAAGGCTTTGATCGTACCTTCCACGGCGGCGGTAACGCTCTTGTCGTCACGCACGTCGCCCGCAAAGATCTCGCAGCGGCGGCCCATGGCCTCGATCTCCGCTTTCAGGCTTTTGAGCTCTTCTCCGGTGCCGTAGGCATAGGCGGGATATTCGATTTTTACGCCCACGTCAAAGGCGGCGATATCCGCGCCGTTCTTTGCCAGTGCCAGCGCCGTTGCTCTGCCCTGACCGTGGGCTGCGCCGGTGATAAACGCCACTCTGTTGTCAAAATCAGCCATTTTGTTTGTCCTCCCTGCCGGCATCCAGCCGGAAATCATAAAGCACCTCGTCCAGATCCACCTTCGCCACGGTGTTGAACAGATTCGTGGCGTACATGATCCCCGCGAATGCGATAATGTTCACGATCACCTCGTCCGAAAACCGTTCCTTCAGGCCGTCGTATACGTAATCCGGCACATTGTGCGGGTCGATGGCTACGCAGGTGCCAAGCGTATACAAAAGCTCTTCGGTTTCGTCCAGCTTGAGGTCGGCGGTGTCCTCGCCGTTTTCGTTTAAGATCTTTTTGAAAAACGAGCCGCAGATCAGGCAATCGTTGTTTGCCGATATCGCGTAGGAGAGCAGATTCAGCGCCCGTTCGCCCAGCACGGGCTTCAACGCGTCGTAGAGCGTATACCACTCCATATAGGCCTTGAAGGCCGGAACGGAATGCAGGAGCGTCCGTTTCATGTTAGTGATGCGCCCGTGCTTCGAAATCTGATCGTCGTATTCTTTTTTCACTTCGGGGGCGGCGGTTTCGTAATCTGTCATCGGGATATATGCCATGGTTTTTTACTCTGCGGCGCAAATCGGAAGCAACCCGTATTCGCGCCGTTCCTTTCCGTTTTTAATTTTCAGATACAGTTTCTGCCGTGTCGGCGGAATTCTCCGCGGCGTCGGAAGCCTCGTCGGTTGCTTCCTCATCCTCCGGTTCCGGGGCGTTCACGCTGTAGTTTACCCGGTTGCGGTATTCTTCCAGACACAGGTTTTCCGCAACCATCTCCTGCGCCGCCGCGGAGCCCACATAGCGCCAGTGCCAGGGCTCGGCGTGGAAGTGCGTTACGTCCACCTTTTCTTCGGTGTAGCGCTCGATAAAACCGTATTTTGCCGCGTTTGCCCGCAGCCACGCATAAACCGGAGATTCGGCGAAATCGTCTTCCTGCCAGCCGATATCCACCGCAAGACCGTAGTTGCTTTCGCTGCAGCCGGCGGGCAGAACGATAAACGCCGCGTGGGCTTTGGCTGTTTCCTGATCCAGCCCCTGCTCCATATAGGCCTGTACCTGCTTGTTGAATTTGCGGGTCTGACGGTCCGGCGTAATATAGCCCGCCGAAAGCGTCAGCTCAATGCCGTCCGCCAGCGCCGCGGTATACATGGTGCGGAAGGCTTTCGCCACCCGCTCGTCCAGATAAACGCCGGAGTCCGGCAGCACCTGCTCCACAAAAGGCTCGTAGCCCGGGGTGATGGTGTAGAACTGATTCACCACCACCAAAGACCAGGTGTCGTTTTCCGGCATGTTGATCGTGCGGGGCTCCGCAAGTTTGGTGGCGTCATAGGGCACGGGCGGTTCGGTTTCTTCTTCCTCTTCGGGTTCCGTAATATCCGCGGCGGACGTCGCTTCCGAAACGTCGTTTGCCAGCCAGTCGGTGGTTTCTTCCGCGGCGGAGTCGACTTTGTATTTATTCACCGTGATTTTGTAAGACACAATGTAAGAAAGCAGGAAAACGAGCACACCTGCAATCAGGATCAGTACCGTGTGCAGTCCGATTTTTTTTGCCATATTCCTTATACTACGCGCAAATATACGATCCGCGCAAACTCCTTATAAAATATTATAACTATTATATCATACCCCGAAAGCAAAAAAAAGTCAAGCCGTGGGTTGTATTGGTGTTGACTTCCTGAAAAAAAAGAGATACACTAACCGTAGATACATATCTCAGAAGGAGGGTCGTCATGCTTCTGAAAATCAAATCTGTTCTTTGTCTGTTCCAGAGCGTTTTTCTGTTGCTTTCTTCCGTTTTGGGATATGCGTCGGCAGAAAAACGGAAGCTTGACAGAACAGCTATGAGCTTAACGAGCATTACGGATTTTTCGTTTGATCCGCTTCCGGCGGAGGCGCTGGCGGTCGGCGACGCGGAAAAACAGCGTTGCCGGGAATGGTTCGACGCGCATATCCGTTCGGCGCGTTCACCGGCTTATGATTTTACGGTGGACGGAAAAAAGTTCAGCCGCCATATCGCCGATTGGGATATCGCGGTGCTGCCGGAGAGCGTCGAGGGCGAAACGCGCCGGGGCGGAAAAACCACGCTCGTAACGCTTTCGCATAAAAAAAGCGCGCTGACAGCCACCGTTGAAGCAACAATCTACGAGGCCTTTGCCACCTGTGAATGGACGGTGTATATCACCAACGGCGGAGCGGAAAATTCCCCCGTGGTCAAGGAGTTTTTCGCCGCCGACTGCACGCCGGAGACCGGCGTTTCCGACGTGTATTTCAGCAAGGGCAGCGTTTCCGCCGCGGATGATTTCGAACTGATGAAATCCGCCGTGAGCGTTACGCCCATGGTGTTCAACGCCAACGGCGGCAGAAGCGGCTCGTGGCTGCCGTATTGGAATATCTGCGGTAAAAACTGCGGCGTGGTTGCTGCCACGGGCTGGACCGGCCAGTGGTATACGTCTCTGCGGCAAACCGTGAGGGGCGTGGAATTCAGGGCGAAACAGGAATTCTTCAACGGCTGTCTGGCCCCCGGCGAGACCGTCCGCTCTCCGCTTGTGTCTTTTACGTTTTATGAAGGCTCCAATCCGCTGAAGGGATTTAACGCTTTCCGAAACTGGGAGAGCGCCTGTGTGTATACCGAAAGCGCCTTCCCTCTGACCACGGTGGGTCTTGCCAATGAATTCGACCGGCGGGGGGCGGAAGACTATATCGCCCAGATCAACGCCTTCCCGCAGGAGATCTGCGACGAAGCCGATTTCTTATGGCGGGACGCCGGCTGGTATCCCATCAAAAATGACTGGTACGACAGCGTGGGCACATGGAAGCCCGACCCGGCGCGGTTTTCGGCCGGATTTGCGCCGATCTCGGAGGCTGCGGAGCGCAGAGGGCTGAAGCTGCTGCTCTGGTTTGAGCCGGAACGGTGCTGCAAGGGAACCGAAGTGTATGAGGAATGCAAAAAGCACGACGGCTGGCTCATAGAGCTTGGCAGTGACACCCGCAATATGGTGAACCTGGCGAACGACGGCGCCTGCGACTATCTGGGGACGTTGGTGGCAAACGCCATCAAAGACAACAAAGTGGGACTGTACCGTCAGGATTTCAACTTCGATCCGCTGGAGCTGTGGCAGGCGGCGGACAAAAACCTCTACGGCGGCAGAGAAGGCTTTGCCGAAAACCACTACGTGACCAATCTATACAGGTATCTGGATACGCTGCTCAAGGTGAATCCGGGGCTGATCATCGACAACTGCGCCAGCGGCGGCAGGCGGCTGGATCTGGAAATGACCCGCCGGAGTATCCCGCTGTGGCGGACGGACTACAACTGCATAACTGCCGACGGCAGATTGCCCGCGGACGTGATGGAAGCAACACAATCCGCCACCTACGGGCTTTCGTTCTGGCTGCCGCTGCACGGTACCGGTATCGGCGGCGTCGGGGAATACCGTTACCGCTCCGCTCTTGTGCCCTGCGTACAGACCGCTTTCGGTTATAAGCAGATCCAGAATTACATGGCGCGGAATTACTATCCGCTTGTTTACGGCGCGAGGGATCTCACAAAGTTCCACGCCATGCAGTTCGGCGATGAAAACGAAGGCGCCGCGCTGATTTATAAGCGGGAGAAGGTTTCTTCCGACGCCTGTACCGTTCGGCTCATGGGGCTGATTCCCGATGCGACCTATACGCTGTATGACTTCGATCATCCGGACCTGACAACGGAAAAAACGGGAGAAGAACTGATGGGAACCGGCATGACGCTGTCGATCCCGGCTTCGCCGAAAGCAGTTTTTCTCCTGTATGCAATAAAATGAAGGAGAGATGTTTTTTATGAAGAACAAAATGATCCGTTTGTTTCCATGGATCGCCCTGCTGCTGTTTGCACTGGGCAACATCGTCTTTTACCGCGGTTTTGTGCAATCCTGGCAAATGGCGGTTTATTTTGCCGCGTTGTTCCTTTTTGCGGCGGGCGCAGGCGTCTTTCTGTGGGCGACGTTCGAAAAAGTGCCGACGGCAGTTATAGGCGGGCTCGGTTTTGCCGTGATCCTCTTTGGCGCCGCGACCTTCTGCCGAACGATAATCGATTTGCGGGAGTGGATGGTATCGATGCTCTTTATCGGCGTCACCGCCGTTTTCTCCGTCGTTTTTCTTCTGCTGCTCCGAAAGAAAAACAAATTACCCGTCCTGTGGCTTGGCTGTGTTGCGCTTCTGCTGTTTCTTGTCATTTCGTTCGCGCCTCATATGCCGGGAATGCGGGACGAATACATCAGAAGCCACTATAAAAAAGTGACTTCCCCTGTTGCCGGAAAGGAGATCGAAGCAATGGAACAGCAGCTCAGGAAAAACGCCGATTTTTATGTTTCAACAAAAGGAAACGACACAAACGACGGCAGCTTTGAAACGCCGTTTTTAACGATCGAACGGGCGAAAGAAGCAGTGCGTCAGCTTGATAAAAGCAATAAAAAAGGTGTGACGGTGGCATTGATGGCGGGCGATTACCGGGTGAATTCTCTGGAATTTACGGCGGAGGACAGCGGCACGGAAAGCTGCCCCGTGATCTGGTGCGCCTACGGCGACGGCGAAGCGTGCCTCAACGGCGGCGTTACGCTGCCGCATGAAGCGTTCCGCAAAGTGACGGACGCTTCGGTGCTGGATCGGCTTTCGGCCGACGCCAAAGAAAAGGTGGTTGCGGTGGATCTGTTCCCGCTTGGCGTAACGGCGGAGGACTACGGTAAAATATATGCTGTCGGCGGCTACAACAGCGCGGCGCGGTACAACGGCGACTGGGTGGGGGAAACCTGGTGCGAGCTGTTTGTTGACGACGCCCGCCAGACCATTGCCCGGTATCCCAACGGAAAGGAATACCTCTACACGGGCGACGTGGTGGAAGAAGGAGAGGGGAGAGAGAGCGCTTCCGCCCGCATCAAACCCGATTACGAAGCGATCCGCAATCCCAAACCCGATATTTATAAAATGGATAAAGAATTATCGGAGCGCATCAAAGGTTGGAAAACACGGGAAAACGTGTGGATGTTCGGCTACTGGCGCTACGACTGGGCGGACGGTTCCACGCCGCTCGGGAACGTGGACCATGAGAACCTTACGATCTCTCCCATGTTCGCCAGCACCTATGGCGCAATCAAGGACGCGCCCTATTACTTCTTTAATGTGCTGGAGGAGCTCGACGCGCCCGGAGAGTGGTTCCTCGACAGAGAAAACGGTGTGATGTACTTCTACCCGCCGGAGGATTTTTCGGACGATTCCGCGGTGGAGCTGTCGCTTTCCACCGATAATATCATTAAAGGCGAAGTCGATTATCTGACCTTCGACGGGCTTACGATCAAGGGTACCCGGGGCGACGCCGTGAATCTTTCGGGAAAAGGCAACGCCGTGAAGAACTGCCTCATCAAAAACGTGGCGGGCAACGCGCTTCTGCTGACGGGCTACGATAACCTTGCGACCGACAACGAGATCACCCACACCGGCAAGGGCGGCGTGATCCTCGACGGCGGCGACCGGGAAACGCTTACCCCCGGCAACAACCGCGCCGAAAACAACTGGGTGCACGACTGGAGCGAGATCTACGAGACCTATCAGCCTGCCTTTACCCTGAACGGCGTGGGAAATATCTGCTCCCATAACGAGATGTATCATTCTCCGCACGAGGCGATTACCTATTCCGGCAACAACCACCTGATCGAATATAACCTGATCCACGACGTGAACCTGCTCACCGACGACGGCGGCGCGATCTATTCCGGCCGCCGCTGGGACTGGTACGGCACCGTGATCCGGTATAACCTGATCTATGATCTGGGGTCGGGCGACCACAAGCCCGTGGGGATCTACATGGACGACGCCCTTGCCGGCCAGACCATCTACGGTAATATTATCGTCAACGCCCCGCGGTTCGGCCTGCAGCTGGGCGGCGGTCAGGATCTGATTGTCCACGACAATATCGTTGTGAATTCCAACGTTCCCATCAGTTTTGACGACCGCGCGCTGTCGGGGCTTTCGGGGGACGAGGAAAGCAGCTTCTATCAGCACTATAAAGAAAACGGAGAGGTGTGGAAGCTGCTCTATGATTCTCCGTGGAAAAGCGAAGCCTGGCAAAAGGCTTACCCGCAGTATCAGCATTACAGCGCCGATTTTTCAAATATCGACGATCCCGACTTCGTTCTGAATCCCGGGCACTGCGAAGTTACGCGCAACGTTCTTGTTTCCGCGAACGGCTCCATCGGCGAGCTCGCCGATACGGTGTATCAGTATTCCACCGTGGAGAATAATCCCTGCTTCAGGCTCTCCGGACTGAAAGACATCTTTGTGGATCCCGGGAACGGCGATTATACCGTCCGGGACGACGCGCCGATCGGTTTTAAGATCGACGTGCCCGCCATGAACGAATTCGGCCGGCAGTGAAGCCATACTGAACCATGATCTATCCATTGTTTTATCCGCGTTTCCGTTGCCTTGCCGCCTCTTGCAGCCATACCTGCTGCAGCGGGTGGGAGATCTGTGTCGATGCGGCGTCCGAACGGAAATACCGCTCGCTGCCCGGCGCGTTGGGCGAGGAATTGCGGAAGAATCTGATCGTAAACGCAGAAGGCGCGGAGTTCCGCTTAACGCCCGACGGCGACTGCCCGTTCTTAACGGCGCAGGGGCTGTGCCGGCTGATCGAGGCCGGCGGCGAAGCGTTGCTTTGCGATATCTGCGCGGCGCATCCCCGTTTTTACGGCGACGTAAACGGGAGGGAATACTGCGGTCTGGGGCTGAGCTGCGAGGCCGCCGTCCGGCTGCTGCTCTCTCCGGGGCCGCTGCGTTTTGCGGACGGGCAGGCCGGAAGGGTGTTTTCGTTTGATTCTCTTTGCGCCTTCGTCGGTTTGCGCCTGACGCCCGCGGAAACCGGTTTCTCTCCCGAAACCGACGAAAACCGTCTGCGCGAGTGGTTCGGGTGGCTTCGCGGGTGTGAACCCATCGACGATCGGTGGCAGCCCTCCGTTGACTGTGCCGTTGCCGCGCTGCCGGATCATCTCCGTACGGCGCCGGTTTATCTGCGCGCAAACAGGAGTGCTCTGAACAAGATATATCAGTATATTCTGTATCGGCGGCTGGAGGATGCGCGGACGTATACGGCGACGGTCTGCGCGCGTTTTTCGCGGTTCAGCGCGTCGTATATTCTGCTGGAAGCGATCCGTACCGGCGACCTCAACGAAAGCGTTCGCCGTTGGTCGGAAGAAATCGAATACAGCGACGAAAACGTGAAACGGCTGCTTTCAGCGCTTTGCTGACGGATGGCGAGCGCCTTTGCGCGTTTAACAAAAAAGGAAACGATGTGATAAAATGAGCGATCACGCACAAAAAGCCGAACAGCTTTTTTACGAGGGATACAATTGCGCGCAGGCGGTGTTTTGCGCCTTCTGCGACGAAACGGGGCTGTCTTTGTCCGAGGCCGCCAGATTATCCAGCTCCTTCGGGGGCGGCATGGGGCGGCTCCGGGAGGTCTGCGGCGCCGTGAGCGGCGCGCTGCTGGCGCTGGGCAGTCTGCGCGGTTACGACGATCCGAAGGATCCAGCCGCAAAGAAAGAGCATTACGCGCGGGTGCAGGAATTCGCCCGCCGATTCAAAGAAGAAAACGGAACCATCGTCTGCCGGGATCTTCTGGCAAATGTGCCCACCGTGCCGGGCGGCGAACCGGAAGCGCGGACGCCGGAGTTTTATAAGCGACGTCCCTGTGCGCGCCTGATCCGTCAGGCTGCGGGGATCGCAGAGGAAATGCTTGCTTCCACAGCAGCGGAGCCTGCGGATGAATAAGCGGAATATGACCGAAGGCGCGCCGTGGCGTCATATCCTGCGGTTTGCCGTACCCGTGCTGCTCGGCTCTGTTTTGCAGCAGCTCTACAGCACGGTGGACACCGTGATCGTGGGAAAATGTCTCGGCGAGGCCGCGCTTTCCGCCGTCGGCACCACCGGCAGCTTTTCATTTTTGCTGCTTGCCGTGGCGCTGGGGTTTTCGGCGGGTAACGGTGTGGTGGTGGCGCAGTACTACGGCGCCGGGGACGAAAAAAACGTCCGCGCGGCGGCTTCCGTCGGCATCCTCTTTCTTTTCGGGCTCGGCGCGGCGGCGGCGCTGCTGGGTGTGGCGGTCGCGCGCCCTGCCTATACGTGGCTGATCAAAGTACCGGCGGATTTTCTCCCCCAGACGATCACGTATTTTCGTATCTACGCGCTGGGGCTGGTTTTTCAATACGGCTACAATGTTTTTTCATCTATCCTGCGGGCGGTGGGGGACAGCCGCGCCACTTTGCTGTTCCTGCTGATCTCCTCCGTGCTGAACATCCTTCTCGATCTGTTGTTTGTCGCGGTCTTTTCGTGGGGGGTGGCTGGCGCAGCCGCCGCAACGGTGATTTCGCAGGCGGCTTCCTGCGCTGCGGCAAATTTTTATATGAGACGCAGGTATCCGGTGTTCCGGTTCCGTTTTCGCGACTATCGCTGGAGCGGTCGTCTTGCCGCGCAGACCGTAAAGATCGGTTTCCCCATTGCGGTGCAGATGATCGTTGTTTCGCTGGGCATGACCCTGATCCAGCGGGCGGTCAACGGCTTCGGCCGGGCGATGACCGCGTCCTTCACCGTCGGTCAGCGGATCGAAACCTATCTGAACCTGCCCTGTAACGCTTTTCAGACCACGCTCGCCACCTATACGGGGCAGAACGTGGGCGCTGGGAAAACGGATCGGATCAGAAAAGGGCTCCGGCAAACGATGCTGATCTCGCTGGGCTTGACGCTGATCCTGTCCGCCGTCATTCTGCTGTTTACGCCGCAGATCATCTCTCTGTTCGGCGTCAGCCCGGAGGCGGCGGGGTATTGCCTGCGTCATCTGCGGGCGGTAACGGCGGTGAACCATCTGATCCTCTGCCTTTATTTCCCTGTGTTCGGCGTGTTTCAGGGAACGAATCACAGCGGATTGCCCACGCTCGTCGCCATGTGCTCTCTTTCTGTGCGGGTGATCGTGACCTACCTTTTGCGGTACAGCGCGTTTTTCGGCTACACCATTATCTGGTGGAACGGGATGTTCGGTTTTTCCGTCGGTTTTATCGTTACGTGGACCTTTTATCTTACCGGCAGATGGCAGAAAAGCGCAAGTCTTACCCATGTCCCGTCTTGAAAAAACAGAATCCGAGGCGGCTGCGGTTCCGGAAGCGGAATTCGCGGTCGCTTTTTTTTCTTGACAAATGAATAAATCCGAGTATAATGATTAAGAACTTAATTAATACTTAATCAACAAAAAGGGAGTGAGAACCGCTTGCCGAAGAAAAAAAGAACCGCCATGATGGCGGTGGGCATGACGCATTTTGTCTGGGAAAAATGCAACCGGACAGAGGCCGCGCGGCTGGGGGTGCCGGAATCCTACCTGAAAATCATTCTGTTCCTGACGCGGCAGCCCGGCGCGGTACAGAAAGAGATCGCGGAGTTTTCCCACGTGAGCACCGCTGCGGTGAATCAGACGGTGAAGGAGATGCTTTCGGCTGGCTTTCTGCGGAAAGAAGCCGACGGAACCGACAAACGCCGGACACGTTTATATCTGACAGACAGGGGAGAATGCGTTTCGGAACGGATGCGCCGGTCTTTTGAGAATCGCGACGCCCGGATCACGGCGGCGCTGACGCCGGAAAAGGAACGGGAGCTGATCTCGCTGCTGGATACGATCCGCGCCTGCCTGGAGGAGGAAACGCTATGCTGAAATATCTGAAGAAATACTGGATCTTCTGTATCCTCGCGCCGCTGTTCATGGTGGGCGAAGTGTCAATGGATCTCTGGCAGCCGGCTCTGATGGCAAGGATCGTGGATCAGGGCGTGCTGCAAAGCGATTTTTCACTGATCGTGAAAGTTGGACTGCAGATGATCCTCTGCGTGCTGGCAGGCGGCATGTCGGGCGTGCTGTGCGGCGTTTTTGCCAATATCGCGTCGCAGGGCTTCGGAAACGACTTGCGCAAAGACCTGTTCGGACACATCATGGCGCTTTCGTTCGAACAGACCGAACGGTTTTCCACCGGCTCTCTGATCACCCGGCTTTCCAACGACGTGACGCAGGTGCAGAACATGGTGGGGCTTGCCATCCGGGGCGTTGTCCGCAACGGCGTCATGTTTGCCGGCGGTGTGTTTATGCTCTGGCGGCAGTCTCCGCGGTTTTCGCTGGTCGCTGCCTGCGGCTTTCCGTTTATCGTTGCGCTGATGGCGTTCTTTCTGAAAAAAGCGTCGCCTCTGTTCCGCATCGTGCAGGAGAAGCTCGACGGCGTGAACCACGTGATGCAGGAGGACGTGGCAGGCGCAAGGGTAGTGAAGGCCTATGTGAAAGAAGATTACGAGCTCGGCCGCTTTGACCGCGCCAATAACGCGCTTTGCACCGAAAATCTGCGGGTACAGACGCTGCTGGCGTTTCTGGGACCCGGGATCAATATCATCATGAATCTCTGTGTCGTTGCGGTGATCCTGGTGGGCGGCGTCACTGTGAAAAGCGGCGGCGATCTCACGCCCGGCAGTATCATGGCGGCGATCACCTATCTCACGCAGATTCTGGGCGGCATCGGCTTTATGGGGATGATTTTTCAGACCTTCACCCGCGCGAAAGCCTCGGCTGAGCGGATCAACGAGGTCCTCGACTGTCAGTCCAACCTCACCGACGGCGAGAACGCGCAGCCGGAAGCGGCGCGCGGTACGGTGGAGTTCCGGGACGTGAGCTTCGCCTATCCCGGAACGAAGGAGAATGTGCTCGAGCATATTGATTTAACCGTACGTCCCGGGGAAACGCTGGCGATCATCGGCGCCACCGGCAGCGGCAAATCCACCCTGATCGACCTGATCCCGCGGTTTTACGATGCGACTGCGGGCGAGGTGTTGGTGGACGGAAAAAACGTGCGGGATTACACGCTGTCGGATTTGCGGAACAAAATCTCGGTGGTGATGCAGCGGGCGGAGCTTTATTCCCGCCCCATTGAGGAAAACATCCGCTGGGGCGCGCCGGACGCGAAGCCGGAAGAGATCAAAGCCGCGGCGCAGACGGCGCAGGCGGACGGGTTTATTTGTGAAAAGGAATACGGCTACTATACGCCGGTGTCCGAGGGCGGCCATTCGCTTTCCGGCGGGCAGAAACAGCGGGTTTCCGTTGCGCGGGCGCTGCTGAAGCCCCACGAAATACTGATTTTCGACGACGCTACCAGCGCGCTGGATCTGCGTACCGAAGCCGCGCTCTATGACGCGCTGAGTAAACAGGATCCGGACAGCACCAAGATCATCATTGCCCAGCGGATCGCTTCCGTCCGGCGGGCGGACCGCATTATCGTGCTGGACAACGGCGGGATCGCCGCCGCGGGCACCCACGAAACGCTGATGGAAAACTCGGAGATCTACCGGGATATCTTCCGCTCGCAGCAAAGGGAAGGAGGCGCGGCGTAATGGAATATGCAAATACGTCTCTGCCTGCCGGTTTTGAACGCAGGCCCGAAGGGAAACAATCCGGCTTTGTCAAAAAAGAACTGAAGCAGGCAGTGGCGCAAGCCGTCAATTTCCGTCCGGGCAGGGGGCCGGGCGGCCCCGGTCGTTTCGGCGAAGTGGAAAAAGCGGATAACGTCAAAGAAACCGTTTCCCGTCTGCTGCGGTATTTCAGCGTCGCGAAAAAACAGCTGGCGGGGCTGATCGTCGCGGTGGTGGCGGTCACGCTGCTTTCACTTTCCGCGCCTGCCATGCAGGGCAGCGCCATCGACAGCATCAAGATACAGAACTGGCCTTTGCTCTATCGCAGCGCGTTCCTGCTCCTGGGTATATTCATTGTAAACGTGGGCGCGAATCTCGCACAGTCGCTGCTGGCGGCGCGGCTGAGCCAGAATATCGTGCGGCGGATGCGGTACGACCTTTTTAAGAAAATCGACAATCTGCCGATCCCGTATCTCGATACCCACTCTAACGGCGATATCATGAGCCGTATGACCAACGACGTGGAAAACGTCTCCACCACGATCTCCCAGAGTCTCGGTTCTTTGGTTTCGGGTGTTCTGACGCTTACCGGCACCGTGACCATCATGTTCGTTTATTGCTGGCAGCTGACGCTTGTTACCATGGTTTCGGTGATCCTTACGGTGCTTGTTACCAATAAAATGAGCAAGGTGATGCGCAAGGTCTTCCGCAAGCGCTCGGCGCTGCTGGGGGAGCTCAACGGCCATTCGGAAGAGATGATCACCGGGTACCGGTCCATTGTGGCGTATAATAAGCAGGGAGACGTGACGCGGGAGTTCAACGCTACCTCCGACGAGCTTATGAAGGTCAGTATGAAAGCAGAGATTCTCGGCGGCTCCATGGGCCCCATTATGAACTGCATCTCAAACATCGGTTTTGTGATCGTGGCGGCGTTCGGCGGCTATTTCGCCTACACGGGGCTTATCACCATCGGCACCATCTCCGCGTTCATCATTTACGCCAAGCAGTTTTCACGCCCCATCAACGAGATCGCCCAGCTTTACGGCTCCATCCAGACAGCCGTGGCGGGCGCGGAGCGCGTGTTCGCCCTGATGGATCACCCGGATGAGGACAACGGCGGCGACAAACCGCTGTCCGAAACAAAGGGCGAGATCTCTTTCCGGCATGTGGATTTCTCATACATACCCGGCAAACAGGTGCTTTATGATTTCAACCTTGATATCAGACCCGGGCAGAAGATCGCGCTGGTGGGCGCCACCGGCAGCGGGAAAACCACGGTGGTGAACCTGCTCATGCGTTTTTATCA
Source organism: Oscillospiraceae bacterium (assembly GCA_902782845.1). Classification (GTDB taxonomy): domain Bacteria; phylum Bacillota; class Clostridia; order Oscillospirales; family Acutalibacteraceae; genus RUG806. The sequence continues at coordinate 27,033 of CACZOP010000046.1, forward strand.
GCCGGACGCAGGCGAGATCCTGATCGACGGCGTGAATATCTGCGACCTGAAACGCGACGACCTGCGGGGCAATACCGCCATCGTGCTGCAGGATACGTTCCTGTTTTCCGATACCATCGGCGGCAACATCAAATACGCCGACCGGGAGGCGAGCGACGAGCGGATGAAAAACGCCGCGAAGCTCAGCAATATCTCCCGGTATATCGAGCGGCAGCCGGAGGGCTACGATACCTTCCTGACCCACGCCGGGGAAAGCCTCTCTCACGGGCAGCGGCAGCTCCTTGCCATTGCCCGGGCGGTGCTCAAGGATCCGAAGATCCTGATCCTGGACGAAGCCACCAGCTCTGTGGATACCCGTACGGAGCAGAAGATCCAGGACGCCATGGTGAACCTGATGAAAAACCGCACCAGCGTGATTATCGCCCACCGGCTTTCCACGGTTCGCGATGCGGATCTGATCGTGGTGATGGATCACGGCCGGGTGGTGGAAACCGGGAACCACGAGGCGCTGCTGGCGCAAAAGGGCGTCTACTTTAATCTGTATCAGACGCAGTTTGAAGGAAAAGCAATTTAACGGCGTTGCGGGCAGCGGATCGAAAACGCTGCCTGTATCCTTTTTTGCGGAGCTCGCGCAGGCGATACGTCAAAAAGTACAAAACGAAGGCTTCATTTTTTACTTGTCAATTGTTTTGAGTTTTATTATAATAGGAATCGGAAACAGCGTCCTGTTCCTTTTATCCGGATCGAAAAAAAATCTGCCATGAGAAAGCTTGCCGTAAAGGCAAGACCGTTTTCAGCGGCGAAGCGGGAATGCGGGAACAGCGAACGGAGCGGTATATAGCTGTCTTCGGCAAACAGGAGGGTTATTCCATGAATACGAAATTGATACTTAATTACCTGAGATCTGTGCTGGCTCTGATGCTGGGATTTCTTTTGTCCCTTTTGCCGATGGGGTCCCCGCGGATCCCGCATTCCAACAGGCTCCGGCTTGTGTGGGCGGATGAATTCGATGGGAATTCACTCGATCCTGCCAAGTGGGAGGGGCATTTCTGCGGTTCCGGCGCAGCAAATCCCGCCGTTCGCCGCGGCAGCTATTGGACCACCGATATGGCAACGGTGAAAGACGGTACGCTGCATATCCGCACGGAGTATTATCCCGAGGGCTATAACGGCAACGGAAAGCCCGGGTGGTATACCTGCGGTATTGATACGAACGATCTTTTCGAGCAGACCTACGGTTATTTTGAGGTCCGGTGTATCCTTCCCAAGGGAGTCGGGCTTTGGTCCGCGTTCTGGATGATTTCCGACAGCATGTCGTTTGCTTCCGGCTACGGCGAAATCGAGGGCAGCGGCGCGGACGGCTCCGAGATCGACATTTTTGAGTCCGCTTATTACGAGACAAAGTATCCGAACCGCGTCGCCTCCACGATCCACTACGACGGATACGGGGAATGGCACAGATCCAAAACGATCTGCGAACCGTTCATTCTGGACAACGATCCTTATGAGGAATTCAACACCTACGGGTTCGAATGGAACGAAAACGGTTATATTTTCTACGTCAACGGTATTGAGACAGGGCGGACGGATTTCGGCGGCGTAACGCAGGTTCCCGAGCATATGATCCTTTCGGTCGAGGTCGGCGGGAACGGCGCCGTTCCCGCAAAGGACTGGACGGGCGGACCGTTGACAGAAGACTGTGAAGTCACCGATTTCATCGTTGATTACGTCCGGGCGTATCAGTATAAATAAGGATGAAACAATAAACCGTTATTGATGATTGTTAATCAAAAATTTCAAAAGGAGCTTGCCATGAAAAAAACTCTTTGTATGATTCTTTCGATCCTGATGATATTTGCGTCGTTCGCTGTTTGTGTCAACGCCGCCGGGGATGAGCTGCGGGTGCTTGTGACCTCCGACACGCATTGGCATGACGTGGGCAGCGTGAACCCCGACGGTTTCTATCGTCCGCGGGCGGATATGGGGCAGCTTACGTCCCTGTCTCCGCTGATCATGGAGCGTTTTTTGCGGGATGCGGCGGCCTCCGACGCGGATTGCGTTCTCATTTCCGGCGACCTGACCGACGATGGCAGCGATGACGCGCTTGCCCTTGCCGGTATCCTTGCGGAATTCGAGGATACGAGCGGAAAACAGATCTATGTGGTGCCCGGCAACCACGATATCCATATGAGCGAAGATCCGAACGATCATCTGCGCTTTCGTACGGTTTATGCCAGATTCGGCTGGGACGAGGCGCTTTGTATTCACGAGGCCACGTCCTCTTATACCGCGGATCTCGGCGGCGGCTACCGGCTGCTGGCGATCAACTCCAACAAGCCGAACGGCGGCGGTGTGATCGGAGAGGATCTGCTTTCGTGGATCGAAGCCCAGGCGCAGCAGGCGAAAAAGGACGGAAAAAAGCTCGTTGCCATGATGCATCATCACCTGATGGAGCATTTCATGCTGGAGCAGCGGATCGACGGCTTTTATATTCTGGATAACTATAAGGAGATCTGCAAAAAGTTCGACGAGTGGAATATCCGGGTAACCTTCACGGGGCATCTTCACTGGGGCGATATTGCCGAATACCGTGGAAAGAATACCATCTACGACGTGACCACATATTCGCTTGCCACCTACCCGCTGCGTTACCGCGACGTGACCTTTACAGATAAGGAGATCGTTTTCAAAAGCCGTGAGATCGATTCTCTGGATGTTACGAACATCGTACCCGGCTACAGCGACGAGCAGAAAGAAATGATCGCCAACGATCCCGTAGCCTATGCCGCAGGCTGCCAGAAGGATTCCCTGGTCGGCAGCTATATCAGCCGGTTCGTGGATGCCGAAACGCTCGCGGATATGTTGGGGCTGGAGCCGGGTTCCGCCGGTGCGGAGGCCATCAAACGGCTCATGCCGAACGTTCTGATCCCGCTATACGGCGAGGGTGAAACCGTAGAAGCCATGGCGAAAGCGCTGGGGTACGATCTGCCGAAAAGCGACTACGAAACGGTAGGAGATCTGATCACGGAATTCTGGGCGGCCATGGTGCGCGGCGATGAAAACCTCGGCGGTTCCAGCCTTGAGGGCCGGCTTTTCCTCGACGCGGCTTATGCGCTGTTCGCGACGCAGTTTGCCAAAGAAAGTCCCGCCGTGCGCGCCCTGCTGAGCTCGAAGATCATTTCCCTTCTGGGGCTGAAGGGGATCGACAATATCATGTCCCGCAAAACCTTCGATCTGATCCTCACCGGCTTTGTGGTGGACAGATCCCCCGCGGATAACGACGTTACGCTGCCCGGCTACGGAGAAAACACCGCCGGCCTGTTCTATAAAATCACCGATTTTATCCGGCGTCTGATGGATTTCATCCGCAAACTGTTTTCTTTCGGATGAACCGACCGGAAATGACGGCGGACTGACCTATCGACCGGCTGCGAAAGAAACACCGGAACACCATACAAAAAGACCGGCGGGACTTGAAAACCGCCGGTCTTTTCTCTGCTTCTGTTGAGCGCATGGTCGATTTCAGAGCCGTTCCGCGTAGTCCGCTTCCTTGAATCCCACAAGGACGAAATCATCCGCAACCAGAAGCGGCCGTTTTACAAGCATCCCGTCGGAGGCGAGCAGCGCAAACTGCTCGTCTTCGCTCATTCCCGGCAGGCGGTCTTTGAGGTTCAGCTCCTTATACTTGAGGCCGCTGGTATTGAAAAACCGCCTGAGCGGCAGGCCGCTCAGCGCGTGCCACTGCCGCAGCTCCGCTTCGGTGGGATTTTCTTCTTTGATGTTCCTGCATTCATAGGCTGCTTCGTTTGCCTCCAGCCATTTTTGGGCTTTCTGGCAGGTGGTGCATTTCGGATAGCATATAAACAGCATGGATAATACCTCCTGTATCGTTATCGTATGGCTTCGATTTCAGTGTCGTACCACTGTTCCTGAAAGTGTACGGCGGCGGCCATTTCCTCTTTTGTATATGTCATTCCCGCAGGCGCCGCGATCAGCTTATCTTCCACATCATTTTTGCGGTGAACGATCCCGATCACGCGGCAGTCCGCATCGTTTACGGGTTCGCTCACGCCGAGCAGATACACGTCCAGCTCCTCGCCGTCGCCGCCGAAAACGCCGGGAATAAAGCCGTAGTTCATGGGATAAACCAGCGTGCAGGTTTCTTTCTGACGCACATATCCTATGGGGCGGTCGATCTCTATACGGACGTTTTTGCCGAGAAAAGACCACACCAGCGCCTTTCGCAGCGTGTGCGCGATAAAATCGTGTTTGCCCGCGAGGTAATGCGCTCTGCCCGCGTCTATGGGGCATTCCGCCGCCAGCCGGAGCTTGAGCGTTTCATATTCTTTGGCGACGGCGGGATTCGCGTTCAGGTAATCGCGGAAATTCAGATAATTCCGCCATTCCTGTCCGTTCGCCTTCACCACGTGGATAAAATGCGTCTGTTTATCTCCCGTGCCGTCGTACAGGCTGCCGCGGGCAAACAATAGCTGCTCCGGCAGAGCCTCACCGCTCGGGCGAT
>CACZOP010000047.1 GCA_902782845.1 Oscillospiraceae bacterium
CCGTCCAGCATGAATCTGCCGAGGGTCTTGTTGTCTTTGGCAAATTCTCTTTCGCCCTGCAGCACGTGTACCTCAACGGAGGACTGGTTATCGGCCGCCGTGGAGAAGATCTGGCTCTTCTTGGTGGGGATGGTGGTGTTGCGGTCGATGATCTTGGTGCACACGCCGCCGAGCGTTTCGATCCCCAGAGACAGCGGGGTCACGTCCAGCAGCAGCAGGCCCTGCACGTCGCCCACAAGCACGCCTGCCTGCAGCGCCGCGCCGATGGCCACGCACTCGTCGGGGTTGATGCCCTTGAAGGGCTCCTTGCCGGTGAAGGCCTTTACGGCGTCCTGCACGGCGGGGATCCGGGAGGAACCGCCCACCATCAGAACCTTGTCGATCTCGCTGATCTTCAGGCCGGAATCCTGGATCGCCTGACGCACGGGGCCCATGGTGGCTTCCACCAGGTCGCTGGTGAGCTCGTTGAACTTGGCTCTCGTGAGGGTCATTTCCAGATGCTTGGGGCCGGTGGCGTCGGCGGTGATGAAGGGCAGGGAGATGGAGGAGGTGGTCACGCCCGAAAGCTCGATCTTGGCTTTTTCGGCGGCCTCCTTCAGGCGCTGCATGGCCATTTTGTCGCCGCGCAGGTCGATGCCCTCGGTCTTTTTGAATTCGTTCGCCATCCAGTCGATGATGCGCTGGTCGAAGTCGTCGCCGCCCAGACGGTTGTTGCCGGCGGTGGCAAGCACTTCCTGCACGCCGTCGCCCATTTCGATGATGGACACGTCGAAGGTGCCGCCGCCGAGGTCGTAGACCATGACCTTCTGATCCTGCTCTTTGTCGATGCCGTAGGCCAGCGCCGCCGCCGTGGGCTCGTTGATGATGCGCTTGACCTCAAGGCCGGCGATCTTGCCGGCGTCCTTGGTGGCCTGGCGCTGCGCGTCCGTAAAGTAGGCGGGCACGGTGATCACCGCTTCGGTGACCGTACCGCCCAGATAACTCTCGGCGTCGCTCTTCAGCTTGCCCAGGATCATCGCGGAGATCTCCTGCGGGGTGTAGGTCTTGTCGTCGATGCGCACGCGGTATTCGCTGCCCATCTGACGCTTGATGGAAGAAACCGTGCGGTCGGGGTTGGTGATGGCCTGACGCTTCGCGACCTGCCCCACCATCCGTTCGCCGGTTTTGCCGAACGCCACCACGCTTGGCGTGGTACGGGCGCCTTCGGCGTTCGCGATCACGATGGGCTCGCCGCCCTCGATGACTGCGACACAGGAATTGGTTGTACCTAAATCAATACCGATCACTTTTGACATAATCATATCCTCCGATTCTGTTTCCGTATTTTAATTTATGCTTCATTCACCTTTTCAGGGGTTTATGCTTTTTTCGCGGGGTGAAAACTAATTCGCGACCTTTACGGTGGCGTGGCGGATCACCCGGTCGCCCATTTTATAGCCTTTGAGGAAAACCTCCGACACGGTGTTTTCGTCCAGCTCCCCGTTGTCCTCGTGCATCACGCCGTTGTGGACGTTGGGGTCGAAGGGCTCGCCCTTTTCGCCGAAGGCTTCCACGCCAAGCGACGCGAGGATGTCGAAGAGCTGCTTCACCGTCATTTCGATGCCCTTTTTGTAGCTCTCGAAGTCGCTGTCGGCGGTGGAGGCGCGCTCGAAATTGTCGATGGCCGGCAGGAATTTCGCAATAGTCTCCGCTTTGACGTCGCCGTAGAGCGCCTCTTTTTCTTTCTGGGAGCGACGGCGGAAATTATCGTATTCCGCAAGGGTCCGGAGCAGCCTGTCGTTGAGCGTTTCCACCTGTTTCCGGAGCGCTTCGGCGTCCGCCGCTTCGGTTTTCTCTTCCGCAGGCGCTTCTTCGGCGGTCTCTTCCGCCGGCGCCGCTTCCGCCGCTTCCTGCGCCTGCGCTTCCTGCGCTTCCCCGGCGGCCTCTTGTGCCGCGGCGCTCACGTTCTTTTTCTCCTTTTTCTCTTTGTCTGCCATGGGACATCGTCTCCTATTCTTTCGTGGTGTCGTCCGCGTTGTCCGCGATCAGCCTGCCCGCCACGTCGCCCACGTAGCGCAGCAGCGGGATCACCCGGGCGTAGTCCATTTTGGTGGGGCCCAGCACCCCGATCACACCGGCGGTGCCGTTGCCGGCGCTGTAGCCCGCCGTAACGACGGAGGCGTTCTGCAGGCTCCGGCTGCCGTTTTCTTTGCCGATGGAGAAGTGCAGCCCGCCGTCGCGGTTCTTTTTGAGCAGCGGCAGCAGCCGTTCCGGCTCCGACGTGAATTCGATGATGGCGGGCGCGTCGGCGCGCAGGGCGGAATCCAGCAGGTTCCGCCGCCCCCGGACGATCACGTCCGCTTCGGCGCTCTGGGCCACCGCGTCGAAAAGGCTCACCAGCAGCGGCGCGATATCCAGCGCCCGCTCGCCCAGATTCACGGTGATCTGCTGCAGCATCGCTTTGTTGACGCTTTCACACGGGGCGCCGATGAAATTCGCGGCAGCCACGTTGTAGAACAGCTCCAGCAGCGGATAATCGGCGGCGGCGGAAAGCTTCGCGATGCGGCTTTTGAGCACGCCCGCCGTGGTGGATACCAGCACCAGCGCGGCTTTTTTGCCCACCGGCAGCACCTGCACGTTGTTGATGACCGCGCGGTCGGAAAAAGGGGTGGTGGCCACGGCCGCCATGCCGGTAAGCTGGGCCGTCAGGTCGCAGAGCTGGGAGAGGATCCGTTTCGCGTCGCCCTCGGTGTGGTCCACCGTGGAAAGGATGCGGAACATTTCGCTCTCGGAGGGGTTCACCGTATCGAGCAGCCGGTCCACGTAATACCGGAGCCCCTGATCGGAGGGGATCCGCCCGGCGGAGGTGTGGGGCTGTTCCAGATACCCCAGCTCCGAAAGCTCGGCCATCTCGTTGCGGATGGTGGCGGAAGACACGGTGAAGGGCAGCGCGGTGACCAGGAACTTCGACCCGACCGGCTCGCCGGTGGCGATATAGAATTCCACCACGGCGGCAAGGATCAGCTCTTTGCGCTGTGACAACGCCATTTCCCTTCGCTCCCTCCGTTTTACTGTTAGCACTCTAACATCCAGAGTGCTAATCTACTAATAATATAACGCGGATTTGTCTGTTTGTCAATAGTTTTTTGCAAAATAATCACAAATAATTCATTTTTATCACGCGCAAATACTTCATTTTATAAAAGAACGTGTAGACAAGCTTTTTATTCTATGGTATACTTTTTACCGAAAAACAAACGGAACCTTTTTTCGCGCATTCCTACAAAAATCACGACAAAGACTGAGAGAAACCGCCATGGATTACGCAATCGAATACGCCTGTTATACCGGCAAAGGAAAACTGCGCGCGCAGAACCAGGATAATTTCTGGACCTGCGGCGTTTCGCTCCCGGAGCGTCACGACGCCTATACCGACCCGAAAAGCGTGGTATCCGCCGAAGACCTGCCCATGTTTTTCGTTTTCGACGGCATGGGCGGCGAACAGAAGGGCGAGACCGCCTCTTACCTCTGCGCGCAGACGGTGGACGCCGTGCTGGCGGATCCGGCAGGCGTTGCGGCGCGCGCCGCCGACGCCGACGCGTTCCTGCGCGCCCTGTGCATGCAGATGAACGCGGACGTTACGCGCTTTGCCGACGCCGAAGGGCTCGAGACCGTGGGCTCCACCCTCGCCTGCGCGCTCTTCGCGCCCGACCGGGTAACGATCTGCAACGTGGGAGACAGCCGCGTATACCGGTTCCGCGACGGGCAGCTTTCGCTCTGCTCGAAGGACCACGCGCTTTTCGATCCGGAAGCGAAGCGCACCGGCCTTTTGCAGTATATCGGCGTGCGGGAGGAGGAATTCACGATCTCCCCGCATCTCGCCCACGCGGCGCCCCAGGCCGGCGACGTGTATCTTCTGTGCTCCGACGGCCTCACCGACATGGTGCCGGAGGAACGCATCCGGGCGCTGATCTCCATGTGCCCCACCGCCTTCGGCGCGGCGGCGCTCCTTTATTATACCGCGCTGGAAAACGGCGGCGCGGACAACGTGACCGTAACGGTCTGCCGTATTCTATAAACGGATGCCGCATCTGCAAAACAGTTCAGCAGAATGCAAGGCCGCGCGGCGCGGCGCCGCTGTGAAAAGGGACGATCGGAAATGACAGAAACAATCATATCGCAGGCGTTCCCCGACTGGGAGGTCCGGGAGCAGCTGGGACACGGCGCCTACGGGCAGGTATACCGCTGCGCGAAGCGGGAATACGCCACCGAAATGCAGGCCGCCATCAAGGTGATCGCCATCCCGAAGGATCCGCAGGAGCTTGCCGAGCGCGAGGCGGAGGGGATGGACCGGGACGCCGTCTACCGCTATTATAAAGGGCTGGTGGACGACTGCGTACGGGAGATCCGGGTGATGGCCGCGGTAAAAAGCGCCGCGAACGTGGTGTCCATCGACGATTTCAAGGTCATAGAAAAAACCGGCGAGATCGGGTGGTACGTGCTCATCCGCATGGAGCTGCTGAAAAGCTTTACCGTTTACGCGAAAAACAGGCAGTTCACCGAAGCGGAGGTCGTAAAGCTCGGGATCGACATCTGCTCCGCGCTGGAGGTCTGCCACCGCCAGAAGATCATCCACCGGGATATCAAGCCCGCCAACATCATGGTATCGGAGTTCGGCGATTTCAAGCTGGGCGACTTCGGCATCGCCCGCAAGCTGCAGCAGGGCATGGGGAACCACCTTTCGAGCAAGGGGACGCAGGCCTTCATGGCGCCGGAGGTCCCGGGGCATCAGCCCTACGACGAACGCGTGGACCTCTATTCGCTGGGGCTGGTGCTGTATCAGATGCTGAACAACGGCCGGCCGCCCTTTGTGGACCCGACAAAGCCGCAGCTGACCTATGAAGACAAGGAACAGGCGATCCGCCGCAGATTTCAGGGAGAACGCCTTCCCCCGCCGCCGCATGCGAGCCTCGCGCTCAGCGCCGTGATCCTCCGCGCCTGCAGCTTCCGGCCGCAGGGACGCTTTGCTTCGGCAACGGAAATGAAGCAGGCGCTGGAACGCGTGCAGCGGGGGCCTTTGCCTCCGCCCCCCTACAACGCGGGCCCGAGACCCCCGGCAGGCAATATGAACGGCTTCAACGCCGGCGGCATGGGCGGGAATCCCACCGGCGGGGGGCCGGCGGCGTACACGCGCACCGCATCCAACGGCTACCTGGCCGTCGGCGTGGTCGCGATCGTCTGCGTGATCGCCCTTGTAACCGCCATGATCGTTTTCCTCCTGCGGGAAAACGCCGCCGACAGCTTCGTCGTCAACGGGATCTACGCGATCTCCGACGCGGCGCCCCCGGACGGCTTGCCGATCCGGGAAGGGCCTTCGTCCGCCGACGGCGTTCTGGATACGATCCCGGCCGGCTTCTTCGTTCAGGTTACGGAAGCGGCCAGCGGCAGCTATATCAGGATCCGGTCCGGGAACAGAGACGGCTGGGTGAAATTCCGGTATCTGGAGCCGGACGACGGCGGCTACATATGGGGCACCGTCAGCTACGGCGGCGTGGACACCCACGCGGAGCCGAACATCAATTCAAAGCGCGGCGAAGCCATCCCCGAGGGCGCGCCCGTAACCGTTGAAAGCGACCTGAAAAACGGCTATTATTACGTAACGTCCGTTGTGGACGGCCGGGAGATCTCCGGCTGGGCGGACGCGGAATACGTGGTATTGCCGGTGAATTGACCGGCGACAGAAAGAAGGAACCTTCCAAATGCCAAACGAATCAGATCGGACGCAGTATTTCCGGCCGGAGCAGCCGTCGGCGCCGCCGCGCCGGAACGCGCCGGACCTCCATATGACGCTGTTCGACTGCAGCCGCCCGCCGCGGACCGTTTCCCTTGCGGATTTCCGCAAGGGCGAGATCTCCGTCGGACGGATCAACAGCGGCAACGATATTGAGCTTACCTCCCCCTTTGTTTCGCACAAGCACGGCCTGTTCGTTTATTACGACGGCCGCTGGCATCTGGAGGACGTGGGCAGCAAGAACGGCATCCATTACAACGGCACGCGCGTGAACAGCTGCGCCCTCGGCGACGGCGACGCGGTGCAGGTCTACGATAACGGCACCAACGCGCAGGGCGTTCTGATGGTGTTCTCGGAAGGATCGGACGCCGCCTGGCAGCGGTATCCCGAGATCACCGAAACAGGCCTGAACATCGGGCGCGCGCAAAATAACGACATCCGGCTGCCCCACGTGGCGGTTTCGAAGCGCCACGCAACGGTCTACCGCGCCGGGAACACCTATTGGATCCGCGACAACAACTCCACCAACGGCACCTTCGTGAACGGCGCTCCGGTCCGCGGGCGGCACCAGCTGCTGGAAAAGGACGTGGTGACCATCGCCAACACCCGCTTCGTGTTTTTCGGCGGGATCCTCTACTGCAACACCCAGCGCAGCGGCATCCGGCTGGACGCCTACCGGATCGTGAAAGCGGTGGGGCCGCAGAACAGAAGAAAAATCATCTGCAACGACGTTTCCCTCTCCATCAACCCCTGTGAGATGGTGGCCATCATCGGCGGCTCCGGGGCGGGGAAAACCACCGTTATGAACTGCATCAGCGGTTATTCCGTCCCCACAGCGGGCAAGGTGTTCGTCAACGGGATGGATCTGTATAAAAACTACAACGCCATTAAAAATATCATCGGCTACGTGCCCCAGCAGGACATCGTTTACGACGGCCTGACCGTGACCTCCATGCTGGATTACGCCGCCAAGCTCCGCCTCCCGGCGGACACAAGCCCCGAGGAGCGTAAGCAGGCCATCGCCCGCGTGCTCGAAATGGTGGACCTGACCGAGCGCAGGGACACCATGATCCGTTCGCTGAGCGGCGGGCAGAAAAAGCGCGCCAGCATCGCGGTGGAGCTTTTAAGCGACCCCAATCTCTTTTTCCTCGACGAGCCCGCCTCCGGCCTCGACCCCGGCACGGAGCGCAGCCTGATGCGGACCCTGAAAAAGACCGCGGCCGCCGGCAAAACCGTGATCATGGTGACCCACTCCACCCTGAACCTGAAAATGTTCGACAAGATCGTGTTCATGGGCAAGGGCGGGAACCTCTGCTTCTGCGGCAGCTACGACGAGGCCTGCGCCTTCTTCGGCGTGACGGATCTGGTGGACGTATATAATATGATCACCGACGACGCCCCCGGCTGGCGGCAGAGATACGACGCGCAGCGCCGCGACCTGCGCCGGCAGTCGCAGCCCGACGGCAAAGCGCTGGAGGGCAAGGGCAAGAGCCGCAACGCCCTGCTGCAGCTCCCGGTGCTCTGCAAGCGCTATATGCACCTGATCGTCAACGACCGCGCGCGCCTGCTGCTGATGCTGGGTCTCGCGCCGCTGCTGACGATCCTGATTTCGGCGGTCAACAAGCAGGATCAGCTCTTCGTCCAGTTTGAGAACACGCAGGCCATCATGTTCTCCTTCGCCTGCGCCACCTACTTTGTGGGCACCCTGAACTCCATTCAGGAGATCTGCAAGGAACGCGGCATCCTGCGGCGGGAATACATGACGGGCCTGAAGCTGTCCGCCTACGTCTCCTCCAAGATCCTCGTGCTCGCCGTGATCTGCCTGATCCAGGCGCTGACCACCACCACGCTGTTCGCGCTGATCATGAAGCTGCCCGACAAGGGGCTGGTTTTTGAATCGTCGCCGTTTCTGGATATCTTCATCACCGTCTTCCTCACGGCGTGGGCGTCCGCCGCCATCGGCATCGCGGTCTCGGCCATGGTAAAAAACCCCGACCGCGCCATGACCATCGCGCCGATCCTCCTGATGCCGCAGATCTTGTTTGCGGGCGTGATCTTCAAGCTGGAAAAGGTCACCGAGGTCATCTCCTGGCTTGCCGCCTGCCGCTTCTCCATGGAGTGCCTCGGCTCCGTTGCCGATCTGAACAGCCTCGAAAGAAAGCTGATACAGGACAAGCCGGAGCTGGCGCAGATGATGGAGAAAACGGTCGACGACCTGTATGAATACGCGCCGGAGCACGTGTGGAAAAGCTGGGGGATCCTCCTGCTTTTCGTGATCGGCTTCTCCCTTCTCGCGTGGATCATGCTCTCCCGCATCCGGAACGAACGGAAGTAACCCACCGGCACGCCCCCGGGCGCGGCGGCGGCAGATATTCTTCTTGCTACAAAAATACGAACAAAGGAAAGGAGCGAATTCGTTTTGAAAATCACCTTGTTCAAAAAATTCATCGCGCTGATGGTGGGGATCATCACCCTCGGGATCAACTTCTTCATGGGCGGCTACAAGCCGAAGGAGGCCGAGCCGCTGTTGACTTTCGCCGCCATATCCGACGTCCACATCACCGTGGATCCCGCCCGCGCCGATATGCTGGCGCTGGGGCTCGCCGATATGGAAGACGCCTCCCACCGGCTGAACGCGCTGCTGTTCTGCGGCGACAACACCGACCACGGCTACCGGGACCAGTATAACCTGCTGGCGCAGACGGTGGCGAAATACGACCCGGCGGACGAGATCATTCTGGCCGAGGGCAACCACGACACCTGGACGTCAAGCAAAGACAACGACTACGACCCCGCAAAGGCGCTGTTTATTGAATACAGCAAACGGATTTCGGGCAGAGAGCTGACGGAGGCCTATTTCACCACCGAGATCAACGGATACAAATTCATCGTGATGGCCAGCGAATACGACCACACGGACGCCTATTTCAGCGACGCGCAGCTCAGCTGGCTCGACGCCGAGCTCTCCGCCGCCGCCACGGACGGCAAACCGGTGTTTGTGATTTCACACTGGCCCCTGAACGGCACCCACGGCCTTACGAAGGTATGGACGCTGGAGGAAACGGACCCCGACACCGGCGGCATGGGCGACCAGAGCGACGCGGTGGAGGCGATCCTGAAAAAATACGACAACGTGTTCCTGATCTCCGGCCACCTGCACAACGGCTTTTCCACCGCGCTCACGCAGAAGCTGGATCCCATTTTCAAATATACGGATATTGAAACGGAGGGCAGCTTCCACAGCGTGAACCTCCCCTCCTATATGTACCCCGCCACCCGCGGCAGCAACTTCAACGCGCAGGGCTGCGTGTTTGAGGTCTACGCCGACAAGGTGATCGTCCGCGGCCGCAACTTCGCCGCCGGCGCCTGGCTCCCCACCCACACAGCGACCCTTGCGCTTGTGAAATAAATGGTGTATAATAAAGAAAAACAATAAAAGGAGTATTTTGCCATGAACGTATTTTCCGCAAAGTTCCTGAACTTCATGATCGCGTTTGTAAACGTGTTCCTGATGATTTTCAACACCTCGAGCGCCACCAAAAACAAAGAAACCCTCGACCTTTCGGATTTCACGCTGACGTTTTCCGACGAATTCGACGGCGACAGCCTCGACGCCGCCAAATGGCGGCAGCACGACGGCGGCGGCGTGCGGAAGGGCGGCTACTGGAGCCTGAGCCAGACCCGTGTGGAAGACGGCAATCTGATCATCAGCACACAGTATAAAGAAGACGGCGAATTCGGCCCGGGCTGGTATACGGCGGGGCTGGACACCGCCAACAGCTTCAAGCAGGCCTACGGCTATTTTGAGTGCCGCTGCATCCTGCCCAAGGGGCAGGGGCTCTGGTCCGCATTCTGGATGATCAATTCCAACGTGGGCAAGGTTTCCGAAGACGCGCTGCAGGGCGCGGAGCTGGACATCATGGAATCGCCCTTCTGGCATCTGGGCGGCCGCCGGAGCTGGAAAATCACCCAGAACATCCATTACAGCGGCTACGACCTGCAAACCAAGTATCACAACGTGGGCATCCTCGCGCTGGACAACGACCCCTATGAGAACTACAACACCTACGGCCTTATGTGGACGCCGGATGAATACGTCTTCTACATCAACGGCCGCGTGGTGGGCCGCAGCACCTACGGCGGCATTTCCACCCAGCCGGAATACATGATCCTCTCCTGCGAGGTGGACGGCGGCAACGGCAGCCCCACCTTCGGCTGGTCCGGCAACATTGAGAAAAACGA
>CACZOP010000048.1 GCA_902782845.1 Oscillospiraceae bacterium
CGCCCACCTTGAAGATCTTATCCGCGCCCGCCACCCACGCGGCGGCGGACCTCTTATCACAAGCGGAGCACGACAAACTGGCAAGCGCTGTGCTGGTTACCGACGACGAAATTTTCGCAAACGCAGTCAGCGCGGAGCTGGAGCGTCAGATCCCGCAGCTTTTGCGGGCGGAGATCGCCAGAACCTCCATCGACAACAACGGCAAGATCATTGTGGCGGACGACCTGATGAAAGCCATCGAGATCGCCAACGAGATCGCGCCGGAGCATCTGGAGCTGATGGTGGACGCGCCCTTTGATTATCTGGACGCGATCCGTCACGCCGGCAGCGTGTTTATGGGGCGCAACTGCCCCGAAGCGCTGGGCGACTATTTCGCGGGACCGAACCACACGCTCCCGACCCTTGGGACGGCGAAATTCTCGAATCCCCTTTCGGTGGACGACTTTGTGAAGAAAACGCAGTATTCCTACTATACAAAAGAAGCGCTGGGCAAGGTTGCGCGGGACGTTGCGTATTTTGCCGAACAGGAAGGGCTGACGGCACACGCGAAAAGCGCCGTGATCCGCCTGGAGGAGGAAGCATGAGCAGATTTTTCAGTGAGAAATACAAAAGCCTCACGCCGTATACCCCCGGCGAGCAGCCGAAAGATATGCAGTATGTGAAGCTCAACACCAACGAATCCCCCTTCCCGCCCTGCCCCGCCGTGGTAAAAGCGGCGGAGGACGCGGCGAAAACGCTGCAGCTGTATCCGGATCCCGACTGCAGGGATCTTGTGCAAACGCTTGCAAGCCGTTATGCGGTCGACACCGACGAGATCCTTCTGACCAACGGCTCCGACGAGATCCTCAATTTTGCGTTCATGGCGTTCTGCGACGACAAACATCCCATCGTTTTCCCGGATATCACCTACGGCTTTTATCCTGTTTTCGCAAAGATCAATCATATCCCATATGAAGAGATCCCGCTGCGGGACGATTTTTCCATTGACGTGAACGATTATACCGGCGTTAATAAAAACATCGTGATCGCAAACCCCAACGCGCCCACGGGCATGACGCTTTCGCCGGACGAGATCGGCCGGATCGCCGCATCCAATCCCGACAACGTGGTGATCGTTGACGAAGCCTACGTGGATTTCGGCGCGGACAGCGCAGTGCGCCTTACGAAAAAATACGACAATCTGCTGGTGACGCAGACCTTCTCGAAATCCCGTTCGCTGGCGGGCGGCAGGCTCGGCTACGGCATCGGCAGCAAAGCGCTGATCGCGGATCTGAACACCATCAAGTATTCCACAAACCCCTATAACATCAACCGTATGACCGCGGCGGCGGGCATTGCGGCCATTCAAAACGACGACTATTTTATGTCCAACTGCAGAACGATCGCCGAAAACCGCGAAAAAACAGCGCAGGCGCTCAAAGCGCTGGGCTTCAGGGTGCTCCCCTCCCGCTCCAATTTCCTCTTTGCGGAGTCAGACAGCATCGACGGAGGTACGCTCTATATGAAATTAAAAGAACGGGGCGTGCTGATCCGGCATTTCACCCTGGAACGCATTAAAAACTTCAACCGTATCACCATCGGTTCGGCGGAACAGATGGACGTTCTGCTTTCAAAAATCAAAGAAATACTGGAGGAAACGGCATGAGAACAGCGAATATCACAAGAACCACGGCGGAAACCGATATTTCCCTCTCGTTGACGTTGGAAGGCGCAGACAACAACGGGATATCCACGGGCGTGGGGTTCCTGGATCACATGCTCACGCTTTTCGCAAAGCACGGCGGTTTTGGCTTATCCGTCCGTTGCAAAGGCGACACGCAGGTGGACGACCACCACTCCGTTGAAGATATCGGGATCGCGCTGGGGCAGGCGTTCGCCGAAGCGCTGGGCGACAAAAAAGGGATCCTGCGCTACGGCTCCACGATCCTTCCTATGGACGAGGCGCTGATTTTAACCGCCGTGGATCTTTCGGGCAGGGCGCATCTGCAGTTCAAAGCGGACTTCCCTTCTGAAAAAATCGGCGGTTTTGATACGGAGCTGATAAAGGAATTTTGGCTCGGCTTCGTTCGGAACGCAAATTGCACGCTGCACATAAAAATGCTTGACGGTGAAAACTCCCACCACATTGCGGAAGGCATCTTCAAGTCCGCAGCGAGAAGCCTGAAAACTGCGGTGAGCGTCAACAAAGACGCGCCGGACGAGATCCCGTCCACAAAAGGAGTGCTCTGATGATCGTTATTATCGACTACGGCGTGGGGAATCTGTTTTCGCTGAAAAGCACGTTTTCCGCACTCGGCGTTCAGGCCGAGGTCAGCTCCGACAAAAACGATCTGAGAACCGCCGACAGGATCATTCTGCCGGGCGTGGGCGCTTTTGCCGACGCGGCGAACAAGCTGCGGGACAGCGGGATGGCGGACGCGGTGATCGCAGAAGCGAAAAAAGGCAAACCTCTTCTGGGTATTTGCCTTGGCATGCAGCTTTTGTTTGACAAAAGCTATGAATACGGCGAACATGCCGGACTCGGGCTGATCCCGGGCGCGGTGCGGCCGATCGCCGACCGGATCGAACAGGGCTTGAAAATCCCCCATATGGGCTGGAACGGACTGCAGATCACGCAGAAAACGCCTTTATTCCGCTTTATCAACAACGGCGACCACGTGTATTTCGTTCATTCCTATTTTGCGGACATGCCGGACAACTATGTGATCGCGACTGCAGACTACGGCGGCACGCTGACGGCGGCGGTACAGAACGGCAACGTTTACGGCTGCCAGTTCCACCCGGAAAAAAGCGGCGCAGTCGGCTTGAATATTCTACGGGCGTTTTGCGAAACGGAGGAAAAAGCGAAATGATTATTTTTCCCGCAATCGATTTGTACGACGGCAAGGCCGTTCGTCTGTTCAAAGGCGATTACGGACAGATGACCGTTTATTCGGAGAATCCGGAAGAAATCGCCCGGGATTTCAGGGATCAGGGCGCAGAGGCGATCCATATCGTGGATCTGGAAGGCGCGAAGGACGGCACGACGCCCAATCTTGAGACGGTAATAAAAATTAAAGCCGAAAGCGGGCTTTTTTGTGAGATCGGCGGCGGTATCCGCAGCATGGAAGTGGTCGACCGCTATCTGTCCGCCGGGATCGACCGGGTGATCCTCGGAACGGCGGCCATCGAAAACAAAACGCTGCTGAAAGAAGCGATTTCGGCATTCGGCGACCGGATCGCGGTGGGCGCGGACCTGAAAAACGGCTTTGTGGCGGTAAAAGGCTGGCTGGAAACCTCCGAAATCGACGCCGACGGCTTCTTTGCCGAAATGGAGACGCTTGGCGTTAAAACCGTGATCTGCACCGACGTGAGCCGCGACGGCGCCATGCGCGGGACAAATCTGGAATTATACCGGAGACTGTGCAGATCGTATCACATGAACATCACGGCTTCCGGCGGCGTTTCCTCCCTGGAGGACGTGAAGGCGCTCGCCGGAATGGACCTCTATGCCGCAATTATCGGAAAGGCGTATTACGAGGGCGCATTGTTGCTTTCGGAAGCGATCGGGGTGGCAAAATGCTGACAAAACGGATCATCCCCTGCCTGGACGTTAAAAACGGCAGAGTAGTTAAGGGCGTGAATTTTCAGGGGCTCGGAGACGTCGCCTCCCCTGTGGAGCTGGCGAAATTCTATTCCGACTGCGGCGCGGACGAGCTGGTGTTTTACGACATCACCGCCTCTTTTGAGGAACGGAAGCTATTTACCGATATACTGCGGGAAACAGCCTCGCAGGTTTTTATCCCGCTGACCGTGGGCGGCGGCATCAATACGGTGGAGGATTTCGACCGTGTATTGAAAAGCGGCGCGGACAAGGTGAGCGTGAATTCCGGCGCGATCAGGAACCCTTCGCTGGTGGAGGAAGCAGCAAAACGCTACGGCGACCAGTGCGTGGTGCTCTCAGCGGACGTAAAACGGGTGGACGGCGTGTTTCGCGTGTTTGCCAAGGGCGGACGGGAAAACACCGGCATGGAGGCCATCAGCTGGATCAGGGACTGCGTTGCCCGCGGGGCGGGCGAAGTGGTGGTGAACTCCATCGACACCGACGGTGTGAAACAGGGCTTCGACCTCGAAATGCTTGCGGCTGTGTGCGACGCGGTGCAGGTGCCTGTGATCGCATCGGGCGGCGCAGGCAGCGTTGAGGATTTCATCACGCTGTTCCGGTCGGTTCCCGGCGTTGACGCCGGGCTGGCAGCTTCCATCTTCCACTTCGGTCAGGTGGCCATCAAAGACGTAAAGCAGGCGATGCTTGTAAACGGCATCCCGGCAAGACCGGTATAAAAACGAAAACTATCAGCGAACAGGAGAATCCTATATGATCGACATCAACGCGTTGAAATTTGACAAAAACGGCCTGATCCCCGCCATCGTGCAGGACGCCGTGACAAAAGAAGTACTGACCCTCGCCTATATGAACAAAGAAAGCCTGCGTATCTCCATGGAGAAGGGGCTCACCTGCTTCTGGAGCCGTTCGCGGCAGCGTCTGTGGCTGAAAGGGGAAACCAGCGGCAATTATCAGCACATCGTCGCCATCACAGCCGACTGCGACAACGACGCTTTAACTGTGCTGGTGCATCCCGACGGCCCCGCCTGCCATACGGGCACAAGAAGCTGCTTTACCCACGATCTGTGGGAAAGCGAAACAGAACATCCCTTTTCTTATGAAATGCTGATGGAACTGATCGCCGGACGCAAAACGGAGAAAAAAGAAGGCTCCTACACCACCTACCTTTTTGAAAAAGGACTGGATAAGATCCTGAAAAAAGTGGGCGAGGAATGCACCGAGGTGATCATCGCGGCAAAGGCGGAGGATAAGAAAGAGACGATCTACGAGATCGCCGACCTTACCTATCATGTGATGGTGCTGATGATCGAAGCGGGCATTTCTCTGGAGGATATTCATAAAGAACTCGCCTCCCGACACGTGATCGACAAAAAGGTAAAACAGGAGAAAATGACGTAATGACAAAAGCAGACTATCACGTCCATACCACCTTTTGCGACGGCAAAAACACACCGGAGGAAATGGCGCGCGCCGCTTTGGAAATGGGGCTTGCGAACCTCGGCTTTTCGGGGCACAGCTATACCTGGTTCGACGAAAGCTACTGTATGTCGAAGGACGGAACCAAAGCGTACAAAGCGGAAATCATCCGGCTGAAATCCGCCTGTCGGGACAGGATCAGGATTTTCTGCGGCATTGAGCAGGATTATTATTCCGAAATGCCGACGGAGGGCTACGACTATGTGATCGGCTCCGTGCATTACCTTAAATTCGGCGACCGGTTCGTGCCCATGGACGAGGGGAACAAAAACCTGATCGAAGCGGCAAACGCATTCTGCGGCGGCGACGTTCTGCGGGTGCTGGAACTCTATTACGAAACCGTTGCCGACGTTGTTAACAGAACACACTGTGACATTATCGGCCACTTTGATCTTCCCACAAAGTATTTTGAAAAAGATCCGATCGCGGATACGAACCATCCCCGTTACAAAAGAGCGTGGATGACCGCCGCCGACGCGCTGTTAAAGACCGACGCTTTATTTGAACTCAACACCGGCGCTATTTCCCGGGGCTGCAGAACGAAACAGTATCCGGCGGACGAGATCCTTTCTTATCTCGGAGAACGGAAAGCGAAGGTGGTGCTCTCGGGAGACTGCCACAGAAGCGACGCCATTTGCTTCGGATTTGACGAACTGATACAAAAATGCGAGTATTACGGTCTGGAGATCACAGAACCGGCGTTTACGAAAAAAACGGGCTTTTCATGAGTCCGTTTTTTCTTTTTTTCAGCAATTCCGGAAATCCGAAACTTCCCTCTTGCAATCAGAGAAAATATCATATATAATTTTTTTGAAATAAAAATGATGTTTTCGGGAGTAAAACCATGAAATACAATTACAGAAAAAGAGCCCTTTCGCTTCTTCTTGCGGCGCTGCTTTTGCTGTCCGGAACCTCGGCCGCTTTTGCAGTCGGCACCGGCAACACGCTGATCTACGTGCCTGATTTTACGGAATTATCGCTGTATTATAACGACGGCGCGACAATGCGGGAAGTTTACAATTTACAGTCGAACGCTTTTTTGCAGACGCTTGCCTCCATCGGGGCGGGGTTCATGATGGCGACGGAAGACGTGCAAAGCGGCGCAGACAGAATAAACGCGGCGATCGACGAGTTTTTTTACGCGATTGCATGTGACGAAAACGGCGAATCGAAATATCCCGAGGTCAGCCCGGAAAAAACAGAAGCCCGGCCCTTTTTCATCAACGGTAATACGCCCGTAAACAAAGAAAACCTGCAGGCGATCATGAATGCCGCGAACACAAAGTTCACTGCAAACGATCTTTACGTTTTTTTCTACGACTGGAGGATCTCGCCGATCAAAAATGCGATCGCGCTGGACGCTTATATCCGTGAGGTGCGGGAAGCCGCGGATTCACAAACCGTCACGCTGCTCTCGGGGGGCTACGGCGGTATCATCGTAAACACATATCTGGCGCTGCAGCCGGAAAGCGCGCAGAAAAACGTCTCGCGCTGCGTATTCCTCGACGGTTTTCTTGAGGGCTCCTCCGTTCCGGGGGATCTGATGACGGGGCATTTTGTGAAATTCGCCGCCAACGCCGACGCTTTTGACGATCCGTTTACGATCAAGAAACCGGACGAAACGGAATCCAACGTGGTGCTGAAACAGGCGATCATGGACTATGTGACACAGGATCCAAACGGGATTGCCGCCCGGGGGCTTTTGAATATTGTAAACAACAAAGACTATATCAGCCTGTTTTCCACTTCGTTTTTAACGCTGCTGACTGCCGTTTTAAGCAACGAGGGCGTGATCGGAGAAGTCGCAGCCGGGATCAAACGAATCGCCGTGAACTCCGAAAATCTGATCTTCGATAAGGGCTTACGTTCCTACCTGCGGAACATGCCCGGGCTCTGGGCTCTGGTTCCCGCGGACGGCTTTGACGACGCCATCCGCTTCCTTTTCGGAGATGAAGCGCCGTCTGAAGCGTTATCGGAGCAGATCGGCATCTACCGGAACATCCAGAGCCGCACCAGTGAAACGCTGCGCGCCGCAAACAACGCGGGCGTCGGCATCGTGATCGTTGCGGGATATAACCGGCAGATCCTTCCCCTTTCGGCCACCCCGGCGGAAGAATCCGACGCGCTGGTTCCCACAAGGTTTGCAGGCGCCGGCGTTACGACGAAGGACACGCCCGGGAACGCAAACAGACCGGCGGTCTGCGGCGCGAAACGCCACAAGCATCTGTCCTCCGACGGGATCCTGGACGCTTCCACCTGTTATCTGCCGGAGCAGACGTGGTTCATCAGAAATCATCGGCATATGGATTACGCAGACGGGACCGCCGCGTTTGTCGGGTGGCTGCTGACTGCCCGCAGGACGCCGGACATCCGTGCGAACGAAGCCTATCCGCAGTATCTGCTCCGTTCGCTTATAGATAAATCGATATCTCCTTACGTTGACCCGGACAATCAGGCATACGATTTCCCGTACGGCGATATCAATGACGACGGATCGGTAACGGCAGCGGACGCGCGGCTGGCGCTGCGCCTTGCCGTGGGGCTGGAAACGCCTGTTGACATGATGTTTTTCGCCGCTGACGTTGATAATGACTTTGTTGTCACCGCCGAAGACGCAAGGCTGATCCTTCGCTATGCGGTGGGATTGGAAACCGAATTTCCGGTGGAATGGATTTAACGGATAACGCCGTCCCGTTTCCGCCGACGGAGGTAAACAGGTGCAGTATTTCATCACATTCACAGAGGGCGTGATTTCTTTTATTTCCCCCTGCATGCTTCCCATGCTTCCGCTGTATCTCTCTTATTTCGCCGCGGGATTGGAGAAAGAACAGAAACAAAAGACCTTTTTCCGCGTTCTCGCGTTTATTGCGGGATTCACACTGCTGTTCAGCCTGATGGGGCTGTTCGCGGGCACGATCGGCGCATTTTTGTCTAAACACCAGACCGCGCTGAATATTGTCGGCGGCGTTATCGTGGTCCTGTTCGGGTTGTCCTATCTTGAGGTCTTCCGGCTTCCGTTCCTCAAGGGAATGCAGTCACAGAAACAGATCACAGGTATCTTCTCGGCCTTTCTCTTCGGTGTGATCTATTCCGTCAGTTTAACGCCGTGCGTGGGCGCTTTTCTGGGTTCCGCGCTGATGCTCGCCTCCACCGGGGGCAGCGCCGTCAGGGGCGTCTCGCTTCTCATTGCCTATTCGCTCGGTCTGGGACTGCCGTTTCTGCTGTCTGCCCTGCTGCTCGAAAAGCTCTCTGCTGCGTTTGTTTTTATAAAAAAGCATTACAGGATCATCAATCTGGTCTGCGGCTGCTTTTTGATCCTCATCGGAATCCTGATGGCGACCGGACTGTTGAATCGCTTTTTATCACTGTTCAATTAAGGAGACAAGTAATGAATCAAAAAACAAAACTCATTATCCTCATCGTGCTGCTGGCGGCGGTTTTAACCGGCGCATTTTTCGCATACCGTTATTTTTCAAA
>CACZOP010000049.1 GCA_902782845.1 Oscillospiraceae bacterium
GGACCCCACAAAAATCACCATTGACGGGAAAAGGAAGAATAACGCCATTGTTTCCACTCTTTGCAATCCGCAGGACAGGCCGCCATCGCCAGCAAATAAGCAAAGCGTGTAAGACAAAGCAAAAAATCAAATGCACCCCCGTACAATTGAAGTGCGGGGGCTTTTGTTTTCGATAAAATCATATAAAAAAACCGGGGCGCGGGGCCTCCGGCTTGGTTGACTGTATAGCGTTTCGTTCCGTCAGTGCACGATCCGCACAAAGGAAAAAAGGGCGTGCATGACATTTATGAAGATATTATAAAAATATGCGAAAGGCAGCATGGGGTGCCCCACGGGGAAGCCGTTGTTGGCGGCTTCTTCCAGCTCTTCCACAGGCGGGAAGGGGTCAGTGTTCAGCAGCGTATCGGCGGCATACCGGAAGGCGTCCTGCACCACTTTTTTATACATTTCCGAAGAAGTGATGACCGTAAAGCTGCGTGTTTCCAGCGTTTTGCCGTCGCGGCGGACGGAAATCTCTACCGTGCCGGTCTGCTTCAGCGGATAATAGAAGAATTCGCGGCCGGAATCCGGCAGATCATATACCTTTTCTCCGTCGATATACACTTCTCCCGGGAAGGTATCAAAATACCAGACCTCCAGCGTGTCGCCCACCGCAAGCTCGGTGCGGGTCGCAATGTCGCCGTAGCCCATGTTCAGCAGGTGGTCTTCCGCGTGGATATAGGCGACGCCGTCGTTATCCTCTACGATCTCGTCTTCCTCCGCGGAGGCAAAGGGGACGATGCACACCAGCATCAGAACAGCCAACAGAACAGAAATCAGTTTTTTCATTGTGGTCACCTTTCCTTTTTTCTTTATTGTATCATGTGATAATGCTATTGTCAACAATTAAGAAATATAATAAGGCGAAAGATCGACCCGCAATGTTCTCAGCTCGCCGACGGCAATATGGTTTCGAGCCCCACGGCGGCCCGCAGTACCAGCCGGGCGTCGGCTGCCGTGATCTCACCGTTAAAGTCCGCGTCGCCGCACTTCTTCTGTTCCGGCGTAAAAGCTTCCAAGCCAACGGCGGCCCGCAGCACAAGCCGCGCGTCGGCGGCTTCCACCGTTTTGTTCAGATCCACGTCTCCGTAAAGAACGGTCGGCTCCGGCACTGTCGTTTGCTCCGGTGCGGAGGCAGGTTCCGGTGCGGTCGTTTGTTCCGGTTCGTCCTGCGGCTGTTCCGGTTTGCACACGGCGCAGGGTTTATATCCTTCGTTTATCAGTTCTTCGGCGGTTTGGGTGACCGCTTTTTTGTTCTGCGGCTTCATTTTGGCAACCGAGGCGCAGCTTTCCAGATGAAACACCCGGGTGTTCACGTTTAAGATAAACGTCACGGCGGGAGCGGGTGCTTCCGGCGTCTCCGGCGCGTCGGCGGCAAGGCGGCTGTCGCCTGTGGCATAGTCGATCCATATCCCGGGCTGCGCGTTGTAGCAGAAAACGCAGAACAAAATCCCTTCGCCTTTGTCTTCCACCGATTCCGCCTCCATCAGCACGCCCCGCGCCAGCAGCTCGTCGCCTGCAAACACGGGGGTGACGCGGTAGAGCACGTGGTTCCCGGTTTCTTTCACATAGTCCGCCGTCATGTTTTCAAAAGGCAGCATGCCGGTCACATTCAGGTAGCGGGTGCCGGTGATCAGGTTCTGCCGGTTGGCGTTTTCGGCGGTGAGCTGGTAGCCGATCAGGTGGCAGCGGTTGTATAGATATTTCCCGTCCACGACGTCGTATTTCACCGTGTGCCACCCGGTGGGCTTCACATTGCCGATGGCGCCTCTGGGCTCGGTGGGCATGGTTTCGGTCCCAACGCAGGCAAAGGCGGCGGTGCACCGCCCCAGCGCGTCAAGCTCTCCGTAGCTTTCAAACGCTTCGGGCGCCGGTTCGCTTTCATCAAAATACGGCGTATTGCCGTTAACGGCAACGTAGGCGGCGGTGCCGTCGAAGCCGGGCACGTCCGCCAAAGAAAAGACCGCGGCAGTCACCCGCAGTCCCGAAAAATCAAGCGCGGAGAAAAGCAGCGTCAGCGCCGCCAGCAAAGCGGAAAGCCGAAGCAAAGGTTTTTTAGTCGTCACGGATATAGTCCTCCCTTGTGATCTCATCGTGCGAATTGCCAGCGAAAAAGCGGCTTTCGGTCAGCCGGAAACCGAGGGACGCCAGATCCCCGGTAAAAAAGACGTCGGCGGGGTAATCTCTGCCCCAGCGGTAGAGGGTCACCCGGTCAAAGCGCGAGAGATCCGACGGCGGCGTGGCGTCAAAAAAGCAGACGGCGTTTTCCGGCAGGGCGGAAGAAAAATCGTCGGCAAGCCCCAACCGGGCGTTCACCCCCGAAAACACCGCCGCGGCGGCGGGAGGAATGAAAAGGGGAGCCGTTCCCGCACGTTCCACAATATCCTCGCTGACTCTGATATCCCGGCTCACCCGCCGGGCATTGAAGCTCATTCCGTTGTTGTTCGCAAGACATAATACGGCGGTCATGGTACGTCACGTTCCTTTTTTTGAATTACGTCGGCGCTTGGCATTCGGCGGGCTGCCGCATAATTCGCGTTTTTTTAAGGAGATATTTTCTTTGATCGGAAGTTCGATAAAAAAGGCGCGTCCGTGAGAATATGGACGCGCCTGAGATTTGCAGATCAGAATTTGATTTTTTCGCTGATATAGGCTTCCAGTTCCGCGATGGGCAGGCGGATCTGCTCCATGGTGTCGCGGTCGCGGACGGTCACGCAGTTGTCGGCGGGGGTCTCGCCGTCGCCCACGGTCTGGAAGTCCACGGTCACGCACAGCGGGGTGCCGATTTCATCCTGCCTGCGATAGCGCTTGCCGATGGAGCCCGCGTCGTCGAAATCCACGGGGAAGGACTTTGAAAGCTGCGCGTAGATCTCTTCGGCCTTTGGCGAGAGCT
The DNA here is from genome assembly GCA_902782845.1 of Oscillospiraceae bacterium. GTDB lineage: Bacteria > Bacillota > Clostridia > Oscillospirales > Acutalibacteraceae > RUG806. The sequence goes on from CACZOP010000049.1 coordinate 2,933, forward strand.
TTTTGGAAAGCGGCAGCACGCAGGCCTTGAAGGGCGCGAGGGTGGGATGCAGGTGCAGCACCACGCGGGTGTCGTTTTTCGCTTCGTCCACCACCTCTTCGTCGTAGGCTTCGGTGAGGATGGAGAGGAAGAGACGTTCCACGCCGAGGGAGGGCTCGATGACATAGGGCACGTAGCGCTCGTTGGTGGTCTGATCGAAGTAGTCGAGGCTCTTGCCGGAGGTATTGATATGCTGGGTCAGGTCGTAATCGGTGCGGTCCGCCACGCCCCAGAGTTCGCCCCAGCCGAAGGGGAAGAGATACTCAAAATCGGTGGTCGCCTTGGAATAGAAACAGAGCTCTTCTTTGTCGTGATCCCTGAGACGCAGGTTTTCTTCCTTGATGCCGAGGCTGTAGAGCCAGTCGCGGCAGAAGGAGCGCCAGTAATCGAACCATTCGAGGTCGGTGCCGGGCTTACAGAAGAATTCCAGCTCCATCTGCTCGAACTCCCGCACGCGGAAGATGAAGTTGCCGGGTGTGATCTCGTTACGGAAGGACTTACCGACCTGGCAGACACCGAAGGGGACCTTTTTGCGGGTGGTCCGCTGGATGTTCTGGAAGTTGACGAAAATGCCC
>CACZOP010000050.1 GCA_902782845.1 Oscillospiraceae bacterium
GTCGGTTACGGCGTCCGGATGGGTGGGCAGAAGAGACGCCCGGATCTCCATCGCGCCGAGAGAAGAGATCTCATAGGAGAGCGAGAATGAATAGAGGGCTTTCTTGTTTGCCTTCAGCTCATAAACCGAGGTTACGAGCACCTCCGCGTCGTCCAATTCCACGTCGAAGGAGACAAGGTGCTTTTTCAGCTTGTCAAGACCGCATTCCTGCCATTTCTCACGGTTCGCGGCGTCGTTGTCGATCAGCGCCCTATAGAGGTTCGGCTGCAGACCGAAGCCTTCCGTCGGTTCGGCGGGGAACAGCCGATTCCCGTCATTCACATGGTAATCGGTCAGATCGCCGGTTTTCGCGTTGAACGTGCAGCCGCCGTTTTCAAACCGGATACTGACGGTGCCGTTGCAGCTGGTCGCGCTGATGCTCTCGCCGATTTCGATGTCGTATTCATAGGGCACGTCGTTCAGCGTCAGCTGTTCTTCCGCAAGCACGGCGTCGGTTCCGATATCGGTATAAACGAAATTGATATGGCAGTCTTTGCTCTCATCCGGCGCGCTGTGCCCGATTCTGAAGCATTCCGCGCCCATCGGGGGCAGAACGGGAGAAATCGTGCCGGTTTCCTTTGCTTCGCCGTTGATCAGCAGTGTCCAGTCGATACGGATGTAAGAAGAATCGCGGAATCGATTGGTATTCTCAAAGCAATAGAGATTCGGCCCGGCAACGGAGGCGCGCAGCGGGCGGTAAACGATCCGCATTTCTTTTGCGCCGGTGTGGAGCCTGCGGTCGGCATACATAAGGCCGTCCACGCAGAAGTGGCCGTCGTGCTGCTTTTCGCCGTGGTCGCCGCCGTAGGTGTAGCGGTATTTATACTTTTTGTCGCCATCGGGATGGTAGACCGCATGGTCCGCCCATTCCCAGATGCAGCCGCCCATGGAGTTGTCCCAGGCGTACATCAGATCCCAGTATTCGTCTAAATTGCCGGGGCCGACGCCCATGGCGTGCGCGTATTCGCAGAGATAAAACGGATATTTTCCGTATTCCCTGCAAAGGCGGGGCGCTTTGCCCTCAACGCCGCGTTTCCGCCTGCCCTTCATCATGTCCTCAATGGTTTCCGTGCTGGTATACATTTCGGAGATCACGTCGTAGTGGAACCGCTTGGTGTTTACCACGCCTTCGTAGTGCACCGGAATGGTCGTGCCGGTGGATTTGAGGAATCTGTAGCAGGCGTCGTGGCACTGATACCCGCCGGATTCATTTCCCAATGACCACATGGTGATGCTCGGATGGTTGCGGTCCCGGTAATACATCCGTTTAACACGGTCCACGTAGTGCCTGGCCCATTTGGTGTTTTTGCTCAGGAAGCTTACGTCTCCCGCCATTTCCCAACAGCCGTGGGTCTCGATATCCGCTTCGTCCACGATATATAAGCCGTAGAGATCCGCAAGCGTCAAAAAGAAGGGATCCGGGGGATAATGGGAGGTCCGCACCGCGTTCACGTTCAATGATTTCATCAGGCGGATATCTTCTTCCATGTCTTCAAAGGTCATCACGTAACCATTATAGAGGTTCGTGTCGTGATGATTCACGCCCTTGAGCTTTACGGGCGCGTCGTTGAAGCGGAATACGCCGCCGTCGATCGCGATATCCTTGAAGCCCGTAATGTTCCGGACGGTGCTGCTTTTGCCTTTTTCGCCGGCAAGCGTGAGATACAGGCGGTATACGGTCGGAATCTCGGGATTCCATTCTGTGACGTTCAGTGTCCCGAACCGCAGCTCCGTGGTCGCCTGCGCTTCGGCGCTGACAGCCGCGATCTCGTTGTTTTCGTTGTCGCATAACACCGCGCTGACGGTGTGCCCCTGCAGCGCGCCGCGGATCTCCGCGCCCACGGTGAGCGTGTAGCCGTTTGCGGTTTTTTCCGTTTTGATCTCGTAATCGTAAAGATAGACCGGATCATAGTGATAGAGCAGCACGTCGCGGAAGATCCCGTTCTCACGGAACATATCCTGCGCTTCCAGAAAACTGCCGACGCACCACTTGAACGTTACAACGACGATTTCGTTGGCGCCTTCCCGCAAATAGGGCGATAAATCGAATTCGGCGGTGTTGTGCGTGCCTTCGGAGTAACCGACAAATTTTCCGTTGATATAGAGCGACAGATTATTCGCGACGCCGAGGAATGATAGAATACGCACCTTTGAGAGGTCGTCGATTTCGATAAAACGGCGGTAAACGCCCGCGGGCATGTCTTCTGGCAGCTCCGGCGCAACCGTTTTCATTTCGTAGGGGCAGTTCAGATACACAGGCTCCTGATAGCCTGTCCTCTGCCAGTCGGAAGGTACCTTCACACGGTCAAATTTCACCTTCAGCGTGTCGAGCTTGTCCGGGAGCGTGTTCGCGGAAGGATAAAACTTAAAATCCCAGTCGCCGGAAAGCAGCGTGACCATATCCGAATCGGTTCTTTCGTTCCGCGGGTCGGTTTGTTTTAATTTCGCGGCGTCGGAAAAGGGGATCGCGTATGCGCGCGGGAACAATTTGTTTTTTTCAAAAACTGAAAACTTGCGGTGCAGATCTTTTTGCAAGGAATAAATCATGAGTTTCATCCTTCTTCTTTTGTTTTTTTTCATCATATCATAGAAATGCTTGATATACAAGAAAAAGTTTTTCTTTTGGTTGACAAATCGGTTTTTTTATTTAATAATATAAACAGAATAGTTTTTCGGAGGCGCGTATGAAAACACTGTGCATCAGGGGCATTTCCTGTGTCGCTGCAATAATCCTGCTTTTCGGATTCTCATCCTGCAAAAAAGGGGAGGAGGAACCGAGCACCGATCCTTATGTGTATATCCCGCAGAACCAGGGCGTGCAGGAGGCGCAGTCCGGTGCGCCGGCGGAATCCCGGTTCACGGTGGACCAGTCGTGGCAGAAAAACTATACGCTGCAGTATAAATACTTCGATCTTTCACAGTCCGCCGAAACCGTGAATATCCGTGAAACCCGTATCGACGACGCGTTCGCCGCGGAATACACCGACAAGGGCGACGTGCTGTATTACAAAGAAAACGGATCCGACGTGGACTATTATATGATCATCAAGGGGGCGGAAAACGTCCATTCCGTTGTAAAGGACAAGAGTATCGACGATCTGTCCAGCACCTTCATGAAGCTCTCGGAGGTCAGCTCCGGCATGCCTTCGCTTTCCAACGTGATGTATATGAACGAAGAGAACGTGGCGGGCCGTCCCTGTAAAAAATATATTCAGCGGGCCTATCAGAACGGAAAAGTACAGGAAACTGTTTTTGTATGGGTGGATAAGCAGTTCGGCTTTGCCGCGCGGGGGGAATCCTACGACGCGCAGGATAAGCTGACGGTTTCGTGGGAGCTGACGCAGTTTAAATCCGGCGGCGTATCAAGCGGCGCGATCCGGGTGGATCTCAACGATTATACCTTTATTGAGAAATAACGGATTGATTTGAACCCGATCCGGAAGGGAAGTGCCGCGGTTGAACGTATATGATTTCGACAATACGATTTATAAAGGGGAAAGCGCGCTGGATTTCTTCTTTTTCTATATCAAAAAAACGCCCTGGCTCGTAAAACACCTTCCGCGGGTTTTTTACGCGCTGTATAAGTATAAACGGGGGCGTCTGACTGTGGAGCAGGCATTGGCGCAGTACGCCGGGTTTGTGGAGAAATATCTCAAAAACATCGACGATCTCGGCGCCGACGCCAAGGAATTCTGGGACGGCCATATGAAAAACATCAAGCCGTTCTATAAGGAACTGCAAAGAGAAGACGACGTGATCGTGACCGCATCCCCGGAAAACACCATGCGCGAGATCTGCAGCAGGCTCGGCATCCGGCACTGCGTCGGCAGTCTGATCGACGAAGAAACCGGAAAGATCACGCGGCTGTGTATGCGATCACATAAGATCCCGGCGTTTTTAGAGGCGTTTCCGGAGGCGCACGTTGATAATTTTTACACGGATTCTCCGAAGAACGACGCGCCCTTGATCGAAATGGCGGATCATGCGTTTGTTGTGAAGGGAAATAAAATAACGCAAATCAAATAAAAAGGAGAAAAACAGGATGGAAGATCTGCAAAAAATATCTTTCGACAAAATCGAGATCACCGGCGGCTTCTGGAAGCGCAGGCAGGAAATCAACCGTAATACCACGATTTTTTCCGTGGAGAACCGCTTCAGGGACACCGGCCGTTTTGAGGCGTTCAAATTCAACTGGAAAGAGGGAGCGGACGTTCCGAAGCCCCATTTTTTCTGGGATTCGGATATCGCCAAGTGGCTTGAGAGCGTCGCCTGTATCCTGCAGCGGGAAAAGGATGAATCGCTTTATCGGGACGCGAGGGAAGTGATCGACGATATTGCCGCCCATCAGGATGAAAACGGTTATTTCAATATCTATCACACGGTCGTGGAGCCGGATAACCGCTTCAAAGACCGCGACCACCATGAGCTGTATTGCCTCGGGCATCTGATCGAGGCGGCGGTCGCATGGTTTAACGCCACGGGTGAAAGCGACTTCCTTGAAACGCTCGATCGGTATATCGACTACGTGATCCGCGTTTTTGTCGTTGAAAGATCAGCCGGATTCGTAACGCCCGGCCATGAAGAGATCGAGCTGGCGCTGATCAAGCTCTATCGTCTGAAGAAAGATAAAAAATATCTGGATCTTGCCATGTTTTTCCTGAACGAACGCGGCAAGTGCGATCCCACTTTGGGGAACTGGGCAAGAGGAATGTATAACCAGAGCCACCTTCCCGTGCGGGAACAGCGCACGGCGGAAGGGCATTCCGTTCGCGCCTGTTATCTTTATTCCGCCATGGCGGACGCGGCGCTGGAAACCGGTGACGAAGAATTGCTGGAGGCATGTAAAGCGATTTTTGACGATATCGCCGATAAAAAAATGTATATCACCGGCGGCGTCGGTTCCTCTCATCACGGCGAGGCGTTCACCGTGCCTTATGATCTGCCGAACGCCACCGCCTATGCGGAAACCTGCGCCGCCATTTCGCTTGCCATGTTTGCAGGGCGGATGCAGCTGCTGGAGCGGGATGCAAAATACGCCGACGTGGTGGAGCGCGTGATCTATAACGGCATGCTGTCGGGCATTTCACTGGACGGCAAAAGCTTTTTCTACGAAAACCCGCTGGAGATCCGGCTGCAGGACCGCACGAAGGACGTATCGGTGAACGACGGCGAACGGCTGCCCATTACACAGCGACTGGAGGTATTCTGGTGCTCCTGTTGCCCGCCGAACGTGACCCGTTTTATTGCTTCGATCGGCGACTATCTGATGTCCGCAAATGACGACGAGATCTATCTGCATCAGTTTATGCCCTATACCGCCGCATTTGACGGCATGAAAATCACAATGGAAACAGAATATCCTGTGAATGGGAACGTGAAGATCCGTGTGCGCGGCGCAAAGGGGAAGACGCTGTTTGTTCGGATCCCCGGCTGGTGCGGTACCGCCGGTTTCACGACGTCCCGTCCGGATTGCGATCTCCACCCCGGCGAAGCAAAGGGCTATGCGAAGCTGCCTGTTGCCGAGGATGATTTCACCTTGGACGTGGATATGCAGATGGAGCCTCTTTGGATCGCAGCGAATCACAATGTGGCGGCGGACGCCGGAAAGGTCGCTCTTACTTACGGGCCGCTGGTCTACTGCGCAGAGGGGATCGACCATGATTTCCCGCTGTTCGCGGCAAAAGTTGACCTGCGCGGCAGTTATACAAAAACCTTTGCGCCGGAATACGATGCGCCTGTGTTTGTATTTACCGGTTCGATCCCGGCGGACGACGGCAAAGGTCTCTATTACAACGTCGCAGATCTGAACGGTGAACCGAAGCCCGTGAACCTTCGGTTTATCCCGTATTTCGCCTTCGCCAACCGCGGCGAAAGCGATATGCAGGTCTGGTTCCTCTGTCAATGAGATATTTGTCCTCGCATAAACGAAAGCCGCCCGAAACGAGCGGCTTTTATATTTGATGCAGTTTTTAACCGGCTCAGTCGTCCGCCATTTGCGCCTGCTTGATCTCTTCGTCGGTGATCTCGTAGGATTCGCCGTGCTTCACCTGTGTGATAACAAGCAGTCCCAGGGCGAAGAAGATGGCGCAGAAGAGGAACATGAAGTTGTAGTCTTCTTTGAACAGGCCGATCACAAGTCCGCAGAGAATGGGACCGGTCACAGAGGCGGACATGGTGGCGGTGTAATAATAGCCGGTGAAGGTGCCGACGTATTCGCGGCCGCCGATGGTCAGCACCAACGGCAGGGTGTTGATGTTCACGCAGCCGATGGCGGCGCCGCCGACCACCAGCGCGATCCACAGCACCACCCATGTGAATTTGTTCACGGTCCCGTCGGCGTTGGGTTTGATTGTCTGCGAAATGGCAAGATAAACGGCGAACATGGCAACGATGGCAACAAGGCCGATGATGATCGTTTTCTTCCGGCCGAGCTTTCTTCCCATAATGCCGGCGGGAATGCCGAAGGCGGCAAGAGATACCGCAAACACCGCCATCATCAGGGTGGAGTAGATCGGCGCCACGTGCAGCGTGGTATTCGCGAAGTTCGTAAAATTGGGAACGATGGCTTCAGTTGCGTTGTTTATGAGGAAAAGCGCCGCAAGCATGATCAGAAGACTTCTCTTTTCTTCTTTCGAGAGCGGCAGATTTTTGATCTTGATTTTCTCCTGCGTCTGCCGGGCTTCCGCAGCAAGCGTGTCCGCATGGGCGGAGAGATCATACCGGCTGTTTTTTCTGTAGAAGAAGAACAGGACCACGATGCAAAGTACGGCGATGACGGCGGTCACAACAAACACGGGCGTATAGTTCACGTACTGGGGTTCGCCGTTTTTTAAGATGACGTTCCCGGCTTCGTCCACGATCTCGCCCAGATCGTTGGTTTTGGCCTTGAGCGCTTCACTGATCTCCGTCATGCCGAGGATTCCGGTCAGGGCTGCTGCAATGGTTCCCACGACGAAACCTACCATCTGGCCGATGCCGCCCATGATGTTGATCACGGCGTTGGCGTCGCTCTGCAGGGCGGACGGTGTGAAATCGGGCATCAGCGAAACAACGGGAGAGCGCCACACCGACATTAAAAAGTTGAAGCAGATGATCACGCACATCATGAGCAGGATGCTCAGACCTACGGTGCGGATGGTTGCGGCCACCGGAACAAAGCAGAAGAACACGGCGCAGATCGGCATGCAGATCAGAATATAGGGCATACGTTTGCCGAGCTTGGACTTTGTGCGGTCGCTCTTTTTGCCGAAATACGGCTGGAAGATCACGCCGAAGATATTGTCGATGGTCATAATGGCGTTCACGATCAGCGCCACCGAAACCCAGCTCATCCACGGGTGGTCCGTAATAAAGTGGGCAAACGCGGAATCACCGGCAAAAACCTGTGTGAGTTTGCCGCGCAGAATCACGGGAACGAAGGAGTTGTATACCGACCAGAGCAGCATACAGCCCATAAAGCCGAAGCCGATGAGCGTTGTTCTGCCGTAGTTCAGCTTGTTTTTTGTTTCTTTAGACATACTGTGCTCTCCTGTCTTTCATAAGTCAGAAAAAATCTGCTTTATTCATTATATCAGAACCGTCTTCAATTTTCAATCTTTATTTATGAGATTTTGTCAAATAAAAACAGATTCAACCGTTGCAATCCTGATTCCGCTGTGCTAAAATATTAGACAAATAAAACAAATTTCGGAGGCGTTATCATGGCAAATAAATACAAAGGCACAAAAACCGAACAGAATCTTCTCGCGGCGTTTGCGGGCGAGAGTCAGGCGCGGAACAAGTACACTTATTTTGCGTCGAAGGCGAAAAAAGAAGGCTTTGAGCAGATTGCCGCGCTTTTCCTGAAAACCGCGGATAACGAAAAAGAACACGCGAAGCTCTGGTTTAAAGAACTCGAAGGCATCGGCAGCACGGCAGAAAACCTCGCGGCGGCTGCCGACGGAGAAAACTTTGAATGGACCGATATGTACGAGGGATTTGCGAGAACCGCCGAGGAAGAGGGTTTTCACGACCTCGCCGTCCGTTTCCGCATGGTGGGCGCGATCGAAAAAATGCACGAGGAGCGTTATCGCGCGCTGCTGAACAACGTGGAGACCGCCGAGGTTTTCCGGAAAAGTGAGATCAAGATCTGGGAATGCCGGAACTGCGGACATATCGTCGTCGGCAAGGCGGCTCCGGAGATTTGCCCCGTCTGCAATCATCCGCAGGCCTATTTTGAAATCAACGAAAAGAATTATTGATCGCTGCAATATAAACGGAGGTCCCGAAAATGAAGAAAATCAACGTGGCTGTGGTGGGATACGGAGGCATGGGCGGCTGGCATACAGACCGCATCCGTGAAATGGAAAAGTTTAATCTTGCGGGCGTTTGGGATATCGATCCTGAAAGCTTGGCGCGGGCGCGGGCGTGCGGTATCCATACCTACGGTTCTTTTGAAGACGTGCTTGCCGACGACAGTGTGCCGTTGTTGACGATCGCAACGTGGAACGACGTTCATAAGCCCCTTTGCATCGCCGCCATGCGCGCCGGCAAAAACGTGATCTCCGAAAAACCGGTCACGCTGTCCGTGGCCGATCTGGACGAAATGATCGCCGTTTCAGAAGAAACGGGAAAGCTCTTCACAGTGCATCAGAACCGCCGCTGGGACGATGATTTCCTCACAATGAAGAACATCTACGATAAAAACCTGCTTGGAAAGGTCTTTCGCATCGAATCCCGGGTACAGGGGTCCCGCGGCATTCCCGGCGACTGGCGGAAAGAAAAGGGCCACGGCGGAGGCATGGTCTACGATTGGGGCGTGCATCTTCTGGATCAGGCGCTCACGCTTAACGACGATAACCCGCTCGAAAGCGTTTACGCGCATATCACCAACGTCACGAATGAGGAATGTGACGACGGTTTTTACGCCGAATTGCGGTTCAGAAACGGTTTATACTATATGGTAGAGGTGACCACCAATAATTTTATCGCCCTGCCGCGGTGGTATATTCTCGGGGAAAACGGAACGAGCGTGATCGAAGACTGGGAACTGAACGGAAAAAGCACGCTGGTGCACGATTGGAAAAAAATCGACGCCGTGCCGGTCAAGGCTGGCACCGGTATTACCAAAACCATGGCGCCGCGCACCGACGAAACGATCCACGATGAGCCGCTTGAAAAAATACACGGCCAGTGGACGCAGTATTATGATAATATCTACGACGTCCTGAATGGCAACGCCACGCAGATCGTCACCCACCGGCAGATGCGCCGCTGCTTAAAACTGATCGAAGCGATCTTTACCTCCGCCGAAACCGACAGCGTGGTGAAATTCAGGGAGGATTGAACTATTGTTTTATTTCCTTTTGTTCCCGGATCTGACCTATAACGTCTTCCTGATTGCCGCAGCGATCGTTCCCGCCGTTTTTTTAATGGTGCGGGTGTATCGGGCGGACCGTCTTGAGCGGGAGAGCCCTGTGCAATTGGGCCGTATGGTGATCGCGGGCGTCTTGTCCGCGCTGATCGCCACCCTCTCGGAACGGATCCTCAGCTGGCTGCTTGACCTTGCGGTAGAGGAAAACACGCTGCTTTACAATCTGATCCTCTATTTTTTTATTGTGGCGGTATCGGAAGAAGGCGCAAAGTTTTATATGCTGTATTCCCGAAGCTGGAATTCGCCGGAGTTCAACAGTCAGTTTGACGGCGTGGTATATGCGGTGTTTGTTTCGCTTGGCTTTGCGCTGTGGGAAAACATCAGCTACGTCATGCACTTCGGTTTTTCCACCGCACTGGTTCGCGCTGTGACTGCGATCCCGGGGCACGCCTGCTTCGGTGTGTTTATGGGATTGTTTTACGGTTTCGCGAAAAAATATCAGAATTACGGCAGGCCGGTTTTTTCGCGCCTGTTTCGGGTGCTGGGGTTCTTGATCCCGGTGCTTCTGCACGGCGCCTACGATTTTATCGCTTCTTCACAAACCAACGCGGGGAACTGGTATTTTATCGGTTTTATCGCCGTGTTGTTTGCCGCTTCGTTTGTTCTCGTCGGAAAAATGTCGAAGCGGGATCAATATATCGCATAGCGTATCCCATTGCTGAAACGGCTCTATCCTGAAAACCGGAGGAACACGGTATGGAAGAAAAACACACGCCCGTTGTTTTAAAAAAGCTCGCCGACGTGCTCGGTATCGAGGGCGACCTGAAGGAATATAAAAAAATGCCGGCGTATACCTGCGCCAACATCACCCTCGGCGGCGCGGGATACCCCATCAATATGTACCACCAGCAGTATATGAGCTTTGTGGAAGGGCTGCAAACGGATAAAACCGGGCTGCTCAGTATGATCGGCGGCTGTGTGGACGCCGTGTCCGACGTGGCGATGGGGCTGATCACCGACCGCACCCGTTCAAAATACGGCAAGCACCGCATTTACGTTTTGATCGGCGCTTTTCCGTTTGTGCTTTCCTATGTGATGAAGTGGTGTTCGTTCGGCGTTTCCGGCATGGGGAACTGGAAGGCGACCTTCCTTTATTATCTGATCACCTCTGTGTTTTACAGCACCTCCTACACAATGATGAGCGTACCGCACGTTGCCATGCTGCCCACCATTGAGCCGCATTATTTTCGGCGCACGCAGTATAAGATCGTGGAATACATGATGAATTCCGTGGGGCAGGTCTCGTCTTTCGTTTTTATGGGCCTGATGCTCGGCGGTTTTCACATGGAGGATCCGTCGCCCGCCGACCGACAAAAGTATCTGTTCTGCGGGATCGTGCTGGCCATCTGGTTCTTCTGGAGCCCCGTGCTTTCGTTTTTTACCTGCCCGGAGCCCTCGTCGCTCGGTATGCACGTGGAGCCGGTGGATTGGAAGTATTTTTTCCATGAGTACTATCTGGTATTCAAAAACCGCGCGTTCCGGCAGTATTTCCTCATCAGTATTTTCAATTCCTTCCGCGCAAGCTTTTATTCCTATGCGGACCAGTACTTTATGATCTCCATCGCGAATAAATACGAGCATTTCAATACGCTCAATATTGTTGCGGGCACTTCTGAGTTTATGGGGTCGCCGGCCAATTATCTTTTGAATCGCTATTTCGGCAAGCGCATCTCGGGCACGCTGTTTACGCCGATCATGGTTGCGGGCCTGTCGCTTTATGCCTTCGTAACGGAAAAAACGCCTTCGATCATTCTGTTCTTGGCCACGGTGCTGTATAATTTCGGTTTTTCCGGCCCCGGTTTTGCAATCGAGACCATTCAGCCGGATATTACCGACGTGGACGAGCTCATTACGGGGCGGCGGCGCGAGGGCGTGATCGCCACCTTCCGTTCTTTCGTTGCCAAAACGATCAATTCTTTTATGACAGGTATTCTCGGTTTTTCGCTCAGATTTTTCGGCTACGACGTGGAGCGGAAGGAACCGCGGTTCCAGCAGCCGAAAACCGTGTTCGGCCTGCGTCTCATTTTTACCTATTGTCCCATCGTGTTCGGCTTGCTCACGTGGTATCTGGTGCATAAATTCACCATGACAAAAACCGACCACGAGGAGATCCAGCGGGTGATCAAAGAACGCCGCGAAACCGGTCGGGTCACCATCTCGCCGGAACAAAAAAAGCGGTTGGAAGTCATCGCCGGCCAGAAGTGGGACGATATGTGGATCGGCAGCCCGGTCACGGATTGACGCTCCGTTTTCTTTTGCTTCGTAACGATCCGCGCTTCAGTTTACAAAAGAAAATGCCTCCGGAACCTTTTCGGCGCCGGAGGCGATTGTTTTATTACAGACAGATTAAAGAATAATATTCAGGATCTCACACAGGGAGTCCACGCGGTAATCGCAAAGCGCATTCACGCCGGCCTGTTCGATGTTTCCGCCCGCAACGCCGATGCAGGAGAAGCCCGCAAGCTTGATGGACACGACCCCGGCGGAGCTGTCCTCCACGCCGATCACCTTGTGCCGCCGTTCAAAAGGCATATTGAGCCCCACGCGGGCGGTTTCGGCGTAAAGCCACGGATGGGGCTTCGGCTCCAGCTCGCCCAGTGTGCCGGCCTGCCCGGGGCGCAGCGCCTGCCCTGCGGTGATAATGCTGTCGTAAAATTCCGCCGGATCACCCATGCCCAACTGCCGGAAAGCCGAAACGATCTCCGGCATGGCTTTTTCATAGAGTCCGCTTGTCACGAGCCCGATTTTGATCCCTTCGCCTTTCACCGTCAGCAAAAACTCCCTGAGCCCGGGGCTCGGAGTGAAGGCGTCCTGCTTGCCGCGGCCCTTCATGATCTCGTCCATCTCGTGGTTCACGATCTCAAAATAGAAACGTCTTGCGTCCGCCAGCATCCCGCCGGGAACATATTTGTCGATCATATATTGCAGATGCTCCGAAACGGAATGACCGGAAATAAACGGCTCGTCCTCGGCTTCCCGACGGAAATCGCTTCTGCCCAGGAGTCTCGCGGTGGTTTGCTCGATCACCCACATCCAGAAGCTTTCGGAATGCACCGAGGTGCCGTCCAGATCCATCAGGATCGCTTCCGCTTTCGGCTCAAAGCATGTTTCCCGCAGGGGATAAATGGCAGGGTAACCAAGGCCGCTTTTCACGCAGCACAGCGTTTTATCCTCAAATTCGATCACGTCGATTTTTTTGTCGTCGGGGGTAAGGATGGCTTTCACGCCGTCTTTTCCCACTTCAAAAAACTCGCTTTTTTCAATACGGTGCATTATTCCACCTCAAGCGTGAATATCTTGCCTTTGCCGACGCTGATTTCCACCGCGTGATTCACGATGGGCAGCTCGGCGGTTGTTTTGCCGTCCAACCGGACGATGCGCGCCTTATTCACGTCAAATCCGAAGGTGATCCTGCCGTTGATTCCGTGCTCCGTGGGGTTATACAGGCGCACGCTCACGGCGCCGGCGTCTGTTTTTGTTACGGAGCTTAAAATCAGATTGTCGCCGTCGATCTGCAAAAAGCTCTTCTTCGCTCCAAAGATACCATCCTGCCTGCCGAATTCACAGACCTTCATCGGCGCGTTGAAGGCGAGGGCTTCGTTGTAGAGCCCTGCTTCCTCCCATTTGCCGGTGTGGGGCAGGAACGCGTAGCGATAGGTGAATTCCCGCAGGCTCTGGCTGGATTCGTCTCCGGGATATTCCATCCACAGGCGGTTGTCGCAGGGAATGCGGAGTCTGGTGCAGCGCACCAGCCCCATGGCGAGCGTCTGGTTGTCGCTGTCTTCCAGTATCTCATAATCTTTGGTGGCGTCGGTAAGCACCGCAAAGCCGTTTTGCCCGTCCGCCAGATCATACCACATCTGCGCCGGATGGCGAGCAAGCTCGCTGCCGCGTACTTCGCCGTCGTTGCCGGGGTGCACGGGGAATTCGGTGACCATAAAGGACCCTTCCGCCCACGTTTTTTCGGCGTTCAGGCCCGTGGGCATGCATACTTTAAAGTAATGGTCCCTGGCTTTGTTGTCGATGGTGGCAGCCACCTCCAGATGCTTCGCGCCCTTTTTCAGCGTGTATTCTACCGTGATCGGCATGTCTGCCGTTTCACTGCTGCGCTGTTGTGCTGCAAAGTCATAGCGGGTGGGCAGCCGCATGTTGAGCTTTGCGGTGAATTTCACGGCAAGCGGGCCGTTCACCGTAGTCGCGACCTCGGCTTTTTCGCCGACGGAGGTGATGATTTTGTCGCAGGGGATGTTGTCGTAGGTCCACATGTTGCCTCTGTCGCCCATATCCATAAAGTAGTTGAGCCCTTCGTAGACCTTGCCCGTCTGTTTATCGGTGATATTTGCCGTGCCGTCGGGGGCGATCTTCACACGGATATATTCGTTCTCTGCCTGATGCACGCCGCTTAGCATATTGTTTGCCAGAATACGCGGCGCGTCCCAGTCCTCATGCGGATAAGGATATTCGTTTTTCTCCGCCCACTTGATTTTATAGGTTTTGTAGCCCATGGCGGGGATGTTGTCCGCTTCAAAGAACACGTGCACCTTGGTGCAGTAATAGGGCATATTGCGGCTGCGGGGATGGTAGATGCCGGCGCGGACGTTCGTCTGCCGCTCCACCTCCTGCACCTTCACAGCCTTGCCTTCGGTATCTTCAATGATGAGATACTTGAGGATCACGTTGGCGGGGATGTCTATATAGGCCTCAACGACTTCGCTGCGCTCAAAGGACGAAGGGTTGTGCACGGCAATAAAATAATCGGTGTCGCTGAATCCGGCGGTGGAGATCTCTTTCGTGATATTTTCCAGCCCCTTGCGCTCGAGCCCGGCGCCGATGATGCCCGCCTGCTTCAATCGGCCCACTTCTCCCTCTGCCAGCGTCTTCGGGCCCAGCCCGTGCATGGAATCGTGGGCGTGGCTCTGGAACAGCAGTTTCCACAGCTTTTCGAGATAGGTGGCGGGATATTTCGCAAGACCGTATTTCCACGCAAAGGTCGAAAGCGGCTCCGCGTAACGGATCACTGTGTTTTCGGCATGGGAATTCTCGATCATCACTTCGGGGTGGGTGCTGAATACGTCGGTGTGGATGCTGCCCACGGGACCGTCGCGCATGGGGCCCTTCACTACGTCAAGATCCGTCACGGCGCTGAGCTTTTCTTTCAGCTCGGCGAGATAGTCGGTCAGGGTGGAGTGTACGATCTCCAGTTCGCCCTTGTATTCCTCCTGCAGCGCATGGATGATCTCCGGCGTCAGCGGGTGAGGCTCGGTGAAGTCTGTGCCCTCAAACATCAGCACACAGTCCGGCGCGGCGGTGCCCTCCACTGTTTTCAACGCCCTGTCCATGCCGAAGCGCAGGTTCTCCGGGTGATAGGAAGTCTCGGGGTCCAGAATTTCGTAGAACCAGCCGTAGTCGTCTTTGTTGGCTGTGTGGAATACCTTGCCGAGCTCGCCCCAGGTATACTGCCAGCGTTTATCCCACGCGTCCTTGTCATATACGATCGGGATATGCCCCGCGAAGAAGAAATTCCACCGGGCTTCCGGCCCCAAACGGGAAGCGAGCGCCCGTGTGCCGTCCGGCGCTTCCCAGATGAATTCGTGATATTTCGATTTTTTCGGATCCATGTATTTGTAAAAAACAATGCTGTCGATATCAAAATCGGCGTAGATCTGCGGGAGCTGGCCGATCTGCCCGAAGGAAAACACGTTGTAGCCGCATCTCAGCGGATCGCCGAATTCGGCGCTTTTCTTCACGCCGTATTGGATGTTCCGCACCACGCTCTCTCCCTGAATGGGCGCGCAGTCCGGCAGCGTGAACCAGGGGCCGATCTCCAACCGTCCCGCCTGCACAAGCGCTCTTACCTTTTCCTTCATTTCGGGGCGGATCTCCAGATAATCTTCGATGAGGGTCAACTGCCCGTCGCAAAGAAAAGAGTGGTAGTCCGGCTTCTCGTCCATGATCTCAAACAGGTGGTCAAACAGGTCCACCAGACGCATCCGGGTGCGTTCAAATTCCCAGCGGAACTCCCGGTCCCAGTGGGTGTAGGTTACGATGTGTACTTTTCGCATGGCCTGAACCTCCAAAGCAATTTTTGCACTCACTGAATTTTAACATACGCCAATTTTGATGTCAATAATTGATGAACAAAATAAAAGGAGAATATCCAAAATATGCGACGCTGCGAAAACGAACATGCGGAAATTACCGATATTTTTCAAAACCAATTGCAATATGAATAAAAATATGGTATGCTGATATAAATAACGAATCGGAGAGACGGATTGAAAACAATACGGCATCTTACGCCGCAATCCGCGTTTTGGGGAGGAAACCATGGGCGCTTTATTTGATATTTACGTAAAATCCTATTGTCTCGATCGGGAGGACGACGCCGATTTTTTCGACCTGATTGCCGATCTTTACGATTCTCCCGAAGTGCAGGGGCAGAAACAGTACCGTCAGCACAGCTCCATTAACCGTTTGGATCATGTAAGAAGCGTTGCATACGTGAGCTATCGCGCGGCTAAAAAACACGGGCTGGACGTCCGCGCCACCGCCCGCGGCGCCATTTTGCACGACCTGACCTACTACGACTGGCACGATCCCGCCCGCTGGCATCGTCCGCACGGGTTCAAGCATCCGGGGTTCGCGCTGAAAAACGCGCAGGATCTGAACAAAGATATCACCCCCAAAGAAGAAAATATCATCATCCGCCATATGTGGCCCTTAACGCCCATTCCACCCAGATACCGGGAGGCGTGGATCGTGAGCATCGCCGATAAATACTGCGCGTCCCGCGAAATGCTCATTGCCGAATCCGCGCACTTTCGCCGCGCGTTTACGGTAAAGAAAAAATCGCTGGAAAAATAAGGAGTACGGCAATGTTTGAGAAAATTATCGAATACGTGCTGATGTTCTTCGTTTTCAGCGTTGCGGGATGGACGGGGGAATGCACCTACCGTTCGTTGGGGGAGCGCCGCGTGATCAACACCGGCTTCCTCTACGGTCCCCTTTGCCCCATCTACGGCACCGGCGCCATGGTATTCGAAATCTTTTTAACACCGCTCAAAAAGCACTGGTGGCTCGTGCTGCTGGTGGGTGTGATTGCCGCGGATATCGTGGAATACCTCACAAGCTACCTGATGGAAAAGCTCTTCCATGCCCGTTGGTGGGATTATTCCGAAGAATTTCTCAATATCAACGGCCGCATTTGCTTCAAGCACACCTGTTATTGGGCGGTTTTTTCCATTTTATACGTCTACTTCATCCGCCCGGTGTATTACTACGGTATCAGCTTTGTGCCCCGGCAATACCACGCCGTTCTTGTGTATATCATTCTTGCCGTTTTCTTCTTTGATCTGGTGAACACCGTGATTGCGGCGCTGAATATACAGAAATTCATGGTGAAGCTCGAAGCCCTGAAGCTGAATATCACCATGGCGGCCGAAACGGTGAAGGCGCGCGCCGAAAGCCTGAAAGACAGCGCGAACCTGAAATATGAGGAGTTCCGCGAGACCGTTGCCGAAAACTCCGAAAAATTTGAGGAATGGCGCAGCGACGTAAGCGCCCAGCTTTCCGCCCTCCGCAGCCAGTATAACGATTTTTCCGAACGGCAGAAAAGCAAGGGCGTGCGCCGCACCATCCGCCGGCTCTTTGATTCTTCCACCAGTATGCGCACCCGGGCAGGGAAGCGCATCGACGAGATGGAAGAGCAATGGAACGACGTGAACGATCATCTGAAAAAATAAGCAAGAACGGGCCTCCGCAGTCTGATGGCTTTGGACGCTTTTGATTTACAGGAGGTTTTATATGCTGAAAAAGTACCGTGTGGAGATCGTCATTTTCTATGTGCTCGCCGCAGCGGCGTTGGTTTGCGCGTATTTTTATGACCTTTCGCTGGATATTGCGCTCAACGATCCCGAAAATCCCTTTGCGGTGTGGATGCGGAATACCGGCGAGATGCCTTCCCGCCTGATTTGCCCGTTGGCGGGGATGTTTCTCATGCTGCTGTGTAAAAAACGCTGGCAGCGGATTTTCGGCGCGCTGATTTCCCTTGGCGGCAGCGTGTATCTGGGTTATTATTTCGGCGATTACTTTTTTGTGGAAGAAAACCGGCTTGTATTCAGTCTTGTCTGCGGTTTCGGATTCGGTGTGATCGTGCTTTTCGTTTCGCAATTCATTTCGGTCCCGAAAAAACTGAAGCAGATCCTTGTAATCCTCTCGGTGATCGGGATCTGCGTCCTTGCCGCCGAGCTTTTGATCACCGGCGGCATGAAGCTGCTCTGGGGCAGGGTGCGCTACCGGGATCTGTTGGCGGCAGGCTCCAACGACGCGTTCACCTCTTTTTTGAAGATCAACGGCTATAACGGCAACCGCTCTTTCCCCAGCGGGCACACCGCCAGCGCCGCCACGATTTATCTTGCCATGTTTTTGCCGCAGTTGAGTAAGAAATGCCGTCAGCATCGGTGGCTGTGCTTCTGTGTGCCTTTTGTGTATACCTCCCTTGTGGCGTATACCCGACTTGTGATGGGCGCGCACTACTTAAGCGACGTGGCGGCAGGCGGTGTGATCGGCTTTACCTGCGTGCTGATCTCTATTGCGGCGTATGATAAGATCTGCAAAAAGAACGGCATCCTTGTACAGTCATAACAGATCTTTGATCTCCGAAGGCGTGGTCTGCAGGAAAGACAGCATCGGATCGATATGAATAAAATGTGAATATTGAGACATTTCGGTGAACAATTTGTCTTTTTTGTTGAAATGTATATTTTTTTATGTAAAATGAAATAAATTCGTAAAGTACGAACAAAGAACAGGAGACGACATTTATGACAAAAGAAACGCATCTGCCTCGTGCAGCCACGCCCGAAAGCGTCGGAATATCCTCAAAAGTCGTAAAGGAGTTCATGCACGATTGCGACCGTATGGGGCTCAATATGCATTCGGTGATGTTTATCCGGCACGGGATCGTCGCCGCGGAGTGCGCGTGGGCGCCCTATCGGCTGGATATCCCCCATACCATGTTTTCTTTCTCAAAGCAGGTAACAGCTATCGCGATCGGTTTTGCCGTCTGTGAAGGGCTTTTAAGTCTGGATGACAAGGTCTGCAAATACTTTCCCTATTCGTCCGGCGATCCGAAGCTGGATGAAAAAAACGCAAAAGTGACGGTGTATGACCTGATCACCCAGCGGTCCGGAAAGAATATTTCGATCTTTACCACAAACAACGAAAAGAACGAGTGGCTCCATAACTGGCTGAATGCGCCGTTTAATTCCGAGCCCGGCACCAAGTGGAATTACCTGAGTGAAAATATTTATATGCTTTCCCGTCTGGTTTCCAAGGTCTCGGGTATGAGTATGACCGAATTCCTTACGCCGCGTCTGTTTGCGCCTCTGGGGATCGAAACGCCTTATTGGGAAAAGGATCACAACGGCTTCGACGCAGGCGGCTGGGGCGCGTTCCTCAAAACCGAGGATATGGCGAAAATCGGCGTCTGCTTCCTGAATATGGGTAAATTTGACGGCAAGCAGGTAATCCCGGAAGAGTGGATCAAGCTGGCCACCAAACGCCACCTGGACGCGGTGTCTCCTGTGTTTTCCGCCACGCAGGCCTACGGCTTCCAGCTCTTTATCCAGCCTCCCGAAAGAGGCAGCTATTCCTTCAACGGCCTTTACACGCAGTTCAATATTATGTTCCCGCAATACGACGCGGTGTTCACCTGCACCGCGGGCGAGCTCCGCGAGGGCGATTTCCTTGCGCTGACCCGCAAACACATGCCTGCCGCATTCCTCGATAACACGGATGAAAATCCCGAAGCCTTTGCCGAGCTGCAGGCCTATGAACAGAAGATCATGAACCGCATGCCGCCGATGGCGCGCCGTTATCCCGATTCCGAGGCGAAGATCAACGGCAGGGAGATCAAAACCACCGGCCGCTTCAATGCGAGCCTTCTCGGTTCCGGCAACAACTTCATGCTGTCCGGCCGGGCCGGTCAGATGAACAGCATCCGCTTCCATTTCTCCGAAGACAGCCTTACGGTGGAATGGCGGGAGAAAAACAGCCCCAAAGCGGAGATCGAAGTGGGGCTGGACGGCGAATACAAATTCTCTGAAATTCAGCTCTCCGAGCTGACGGTGCCTGTGGCGTCCTATGGAACGTGGACGGAAGAAAACGTGTTCAGGCTCACGGTGGTCCCGCTGAATATGGCGCAGTACCGGGAGCTGACCTTCCGGTTCCTGCCCGGCGGATTCGTCCATGTGACCAGCCGCGCAAAGCCCGGCTTCCCGGAGCTCTTCGAGTTTTATATCCAGTTCAACGGCATCCGCACCAATCTGCCGCTGCATTATCTCTGCAAGGGGTTCGGCACGCTGGCCGGCGGTTTTGTGCTTGATCCCAATTTCTATGGTAAAATAAAATAATATAGTTTATTTTATCCGAATTACTGCATATGCTTTAATAAACAAAACAGGAACGCTGTCCTTTTCCGGCTGCGTCCCTGTTTTTTTACTCCCTCACCGGCAGAACAGAGGGAGCGCTTTGCACCGTGGCAAAGCCGATTTTTATATGTTTGTTAATCGTTGTTTCTGTGATCCTTTATGAATCCGATAAAGCTTGCCCAGTCCGGCAATCCCAAAAAATGCTTTCCGCTGCGTTTATAATAGGCGATCTCCCCGTCGGGGAAGCCTTCGTCGACGCCGCAGGGCGTTTCATTTCCCAAAAAGCCTGTTTTTCCGTAGAACGCCCATGCAGGGGAAGCGCCGACGCAGGAAAGCTGTTCCGACGTCGGATCCGCCCATGCGTCCTCTGCGGCGCTGTTGATACAGACGTATCGCGGCGCGACGCACGCCAGAAGAAAGTGCTGATCGAAAGGAAGCGCATCGGTTTGGCCATGCCGGTTTACCAGATTGTCGCAAAACCAGAAGGGGAATGCGCGGGTGATCACCTTGAGACTCTCGCCGCCCTCGTGCAGCGTGCGGTGACAGGCGGCGCCCATACAGCCGGAATCATTGGAGCAGACGTAGCGGATGCGTTCATCCTGCGCCGCGCACCACAGGGCGGTTTTTCCAAGGCGGGAATGGCCGATGAGGGCGACCTGTGTTTCGTCCACGTCTTCCCTTGATAAAAGATAATCGAGCGCCCTGCCGGCGCCCCATGCCCAGATCGTGATTTTTCCGGCGCCTGTACCGTCCGTCCTGCGGGGGAAAAACGCAGCCAGACCGTCGGAAAAATCGCCATTGTCCCGCGTTAAATGCTCATAATGCAGCACGGCCAGTGAAAAGCCGTTTTGCAACACAAATTCCGGTTGTAAATACTCGTGGTATTTTTTATCTGAAAAATTCAGCAGCAGGAGCAGCGGTTTTTTCCCGGGGGAGGTTTGTCGGTACAGCCGCAGGGGAAAGGAATACTCCGTGTTTTTATCCATTTTGCAGCAAATACGCAGGTCTTCGACAACAGCGGTTCCGCAGGCGCAGTGGGCGTCCGTAGCGACGCGCCGTCCCGAAACCGGAACGGGTGGGATCGCCTTCCCGTAGGCTTCGTTTTCCAATAACGAGATCATTTCCCTGCGGCGCGCCGCCATGTCGGCGGGGGATCGCACGGGCGTGCCGTCTGTAAACCGCAGGAGTTCGGGCATAAAATCCATGATATCGACCGTCCTTTTTTTGTTTCTATGAGAAACGGCTCCCCCGCAGATCAGCGGAGGAGCCGGGGTGTGTTTGCGGGGATCAGAATCTTAACTGTCTGAAGAAGTCGATGATCCGCATAATAAAGTTCTTCAGGAATTCAAACAAATTGAATCTGATGGGGATCAGGGAACCTGAGGGATCGCCGCCGTCGACGTCGATCGTGCGCTCCTGAATGGCGCCGCACAAAGTGCAGGTTCTGCGTTCCAGATTTGTATGATCACTGGTACCGTCCTTGATCTCTGTCCATTCACCCCACTGATGTCCGGTGTTGGGATCGATGGCTTCGACCTTGGTCGCGCCGCAATCAAGGCATACAAACGTCCGCTCGCCGCCGGTCAGGCAGGAGAAGCCTTCGTTTACCGTGCCCTCATCCCAGCGATGTTCGGCGGTTTCGGAATAATTGCAGTTCTCTCTGGTGCAGTAGTGGATATGTCCGTCGCCGGTATTCTGCCACACGCTGAACTGATGGCCGAGCTTGTTCACGGGTTCGTTGCGCGTCATGTCGCAACGCGAGCAGGTGAAAAGCTTTTCACCGTCTTCGGTGCAGGTCGGTTCTCTTGTGACCACGCCTTCATTCCAGGAGTGTGTGCCGATCGGATCCACGTCCACGGTACGTTCTGCGCCGCACACAGAACAGGTCTGGAGCTTCTTGCCTCCGGTAAGGCACTTGGGTTCTACGGTTATCGTGCCTTCGTTCCATTCGTGGTCGCTGCCTTCCACCACCGCAACGTATACGGCGTCTTCTGTGGCGGGAACGAAATCGGGCGTCCATTCATTCGTAAAGACGTAGTGCTTGTTGTCGTCCCAGACTGTGTCGATATCCTCGCCGGCATACGCGGGTGTATCGCCTTCGTTGATCGTCGTGTTCCAGATCAGCTTGCCGCTTTCCGGCAGAACGAAACGGATCACATAGCTGTTATATTCCGTTGCAACCGTGATCGTTGTTTCGGCGGTCACTGTCACCTCGTATGTATACGTGTCGCCTTCTTTGTTCACGGGCAGGATGGTCGTATCTCCGTTCATTACCACAGGCGCGGTATTCGTGTAATGCTCTTTCAGCGTGACTGTAAAGCTGATTGTTGCGCCGTGCCCGACCGTCGGGAAGGAGGTCTCGCTGAGTTCGGCGCCTTCATCGCCGCTGATGGTCACGGAATAGGTGTTCAGCGTGGAGTGCGCTTCAATGGTGACGTTGTCGGTCACGTTCGCGACGGTGCCTGTATATTTCCCGTCGGCGCCCTTTGTGAGCGTAATGGGCGTTTCACCCACCGTCGCCGTGGGCTTAGCCGCGTCGTAGCCTTCCTTCAGTGAGAGCGTCAGGGTGTAATCGTTGCCGTGCGAAACGGTCGCGTCGGCAATCGCTTCCAGGCCGGCGTCGGTGTTCACAGATACGGTATACTGGTTCGGCGTGCAGGTAATCTCCACCTGTTTGTCTTCGGTGATGTTTGCGATCACGTAGCTGTAAACGCCTTCGCTGCTGCTTTCAGGCGCCAGCGGCGCGCCGTTCACGGTAACTTCCGGGGCTTTGTCGGTGTAGCCCTCCGCAGGCGTTACCGTAAAGGGAAGGTCTTCGCCGTAGAATACCGTCTGCTGCGAATCCGGATCGAGCGTCATGCCTTCGCCCGCGTTGAAGTCAACGGTGAATTCAATGTGTGTGGCGCGGAAAACCACTGTCATGGGATGTGTAACGTGTTCCACTTCATAAGTGTAGGTGTTTCCGTTCACGCTTACGGGGGCAAGATCGTTTGCGCCGATCGTTGCCGTAAGATCCTTGTAGCCCTCCTGCAGCTCCACTTCAATCGTCGCGGTGCCGTTGTAGTTTACGTCAAGCGAGGAGTTTTCCGCATTGAACGTAACGCCCTCGCCGACGTCCGGAGTTACGGAATACTGGAGCGGTCTCGGCGTCACGTGGATCACAACGTTCCCGGTAATGTCGGTGATCTCCAGGTTATAGGTGTTGCCGCTGCCGGTAAGGTTATAGGTGCAGCCTTCTCTGTAAACGTTGGGCGCAACCGAATCGAAGCCGGACGCAAGAGTGATCGTAAGGTTGTAGGTTTCGTTGCAGTCCGTTTTGAAATGATACTTGCCGTCATCGCCAAGCGTTGCGCCCTCGGGCAGCCCTGCCGTGATCGAACCGCCTTCGCCCACGGAAACGGCGGCCTCGTATTCGTTGAGCTCATATTGCGCCTGCAGAACCACGTTTCCGTGCGCGTTCTTTGTGGTCATGCCGCCGGGATAAACGAAGTCGGCGATCCAGTTGCCTTCGGTTTCAATTACCTTCCATCCGGTAAATGTGTAGCCGGTCGGAACTTCCGTTGCGGGATTGGGCCGTTTCAGTTTCTGCGCCTGGTTGCCGGTATTATACTTGTAGGTTGTTTCGGTTACGGTTTCACCGTTCAATCCTTCAATATAAGTGAGGTCAAAGCTCACGGGGTTCCATTTCGCATAGATCGTTTTTTTGCCGGTGACGTATTTTTCATCGTTTGGCGCACCGTATTCGTTTTTGCAGGAGGCTTCCTCATACCATCCGCCGAAGGTAAAGAACTGCCTGGTTGCGGAGGGCAGGGTGATGGGGTCCGGATTGAGCCAGCGGGCATAGAGCTGGTAATTCCAGTCCTTCTTCATCAAAAAGGTTTCCTGGTCGGCGTAGATGCGGTAGGCGCGGATACCGGTGACCGTTACAGTACTGCCGGTCTGCGCGCGCAAAAGTAAATACTTGAGTGCGGTGGAATCTCCGTTCTCCCCGATGGTGTAGGTTACGGTATAGTGCTGGAAATTCGGCGTCAGAGAGAGGGACATGTTACCGTCGGTTGCAGATGAAACCTGCCCGTTGCTGCATTCCGCTTTTGAAATCTTTTTGTAATTTGCCACACCGTAGAAGAAGGAAGTCAGTGTGCCGCTGCCCTTGGCGTCGAATTCAAACACATACCGGTCGCCGGCTTTGAATCCGCCGTAGGGGGCGGGCATGTTGTATTGTTTGATTTCCGTATAGGGGGAACCGCCGGTCGCCGTATAGGTTGTCGTGTCGTAAACC
Source organism: Oscillospiraceae bacterium (assembly GCA_902782845.1). Classification (GTDB taxonomy): domain Bacteria; phylum Bacillota; class Clostridia; order Oscillospirales; family Acutalibacteraceae; genus RUG806. The sequence continues at coordinate 24,161 of CACZOP010000050.1, forward strand.
AGATCCTCGCCGGTCCAGCCGTCGAAAGTATAGGGGGAGGTGAGCCTGCCGTTGACGGAACCGCTGTAGTTGTAATTCAGCGTCAGCACGGCGTCACGGCTGTATTGGTTTGCGGAAAGCGCCTTGGCCTCATCGTAGCTGAAGCTCTGCGCGCTCATGGCGCCGGAACCGCCGTTTTTCTCAAAGCCCACGCTGTAGGTGTTGGGGCTCCACGCTTCAAAAACGGTCGTGTTGCTGGTCACGTTCGATTTCGGCGACTCGCCGGAGGTTTGGTTTGCGTTTTCGTTCCATCCCATAAAGGTGTAGCCGGTACGTTCATCCAGCGGTTCTCCCCTTGTGCCGTTGTCGCCGTATTGGACCTGCTCTGATACTGTGCTTCCGGAGCCGTCATATTTTTTATAGGTGACCGTATAAGTCGGGTCGTTGA